>JBNGDT010000087.1:823-9887 GCA_049975305.1 Bacteroidales bacterium
TCCCCCTCCACAATTAATGGTCACTTACTGATACACTGTAGATTTATAATCCGATAGTCCACCCGGATGCCCAGTCGCTGCCTGAGCCTATTTTGGTTGTGCTTACAAAGTAGGTGTCAATGTCTGACGGGTTGGTGCCGTTGTCAAACGTAGTGGAATGTGTTGCTGAAAAGCTATCAATTGTTACATTATCGCTGGCTTCAATTTTTTCGTTGTCATCAACTGACGGGCCGTTGGGGTCATCAATTTCTTCGCCACCGTCTATGATGGTTGAAACAGAATATTTAATGGGCACATCAGTGACATCATTGGAAACATATGCATAGTCCACATTGAGCTCATCGTTGTTGAGGTTTGTGAGGGTTTGATTGTGTTCAACATGGATACTGCGTTTTGCAAAACCGGTTACAATAATATTATATATTTCGGCTTTGGTACCTTCACGCAATTTCATGCCATAAGTGCCAGTAAATCCGTTGCCTATGAGTGTAATGTTGGATAACACAGGCGATGAAAAAGGGGTTGTGGAATTGTCATTTTTATTGTTGTCGCCTTCAATGCCACGGTCGCCGTTATCGCCACCCTGGTTGGCCAGCCAGAATTGTCCTTTACCACGCCAGCCTTCAGTCCAGTCGAAGGAGTCATCTTTAGAGTGTGTAGAAACCAGGTATGAAGCATTCACTGTGCCACCAAAAAATTCAAATCCATCATCAGCACATTTGTAAGACTGGAGGTGATCAACAGTAGTGGCATTTCCAACAGCATAGAAAGCAAATCCATTGGCCTCGTGTTCTTCATCAAAAGCAATGCCGGAATATTCAAGGCGTATGTATTGCAATATTCCGGAGTCATCGTTATCGTTGTTTCCCCCGTAGATTGCGTTGCCGACTTCGGTGACTCCAGTGCCCCCTTCTGCGTTGATGGTAGCTTTTCCGCACACCATGATGCCACCCCAATCGCCGGGAGTAGGTGATGCAGCATCAGATGTAAAAACGATGGGATTGGTAGTTGTGCCTGAGGCATTGATTTTTCCGCCCTGTTCTATGAGCAGGTAAGATGTTTTTGACGCATTAGCTTCAATGCTTACCCCTTCATTGATGACCAGGGTTGCCCCGTCTTTGACATGAACAGCACCATCGAGTTGGTAGGTGGAATTGGCATCAAGTGTGACATTTTCGGAAATGTCGCCCCAAAGACGTGTGCCGTCAAGCCCACCTGTGGGATCTTCTTCTTCGTCTTTTTTACAACCTGTGGTAAACACAAGCAAAGCAGCCGCTACGGCCATGATCAGTGTTGACAATTTGTACATTTTCATTGTTTTTGTTTTTTGCATTTGAATTAATAAATAGTGTTTATTGTTTGATTTTGTAACTTATTCCCATGGTAAACCACATACCTGTTTTGTACCGGTTTACTTCTCTTTCGCCTGCACGGATGTAATTGCCATCATCGGTATCCACAATATCCTGAACAAACACACGTTCTGCGTTGAGTAAATTTCTTGCAGACAGATTGAACTCCCACCTTTCATTGATGCTTGTTTTAATCATCGCATCTACGCTGTTGAAAGGCATTTCATGAATGTCGCCTTTTCCACCATCTCCCACAGCGTAAATGCGTTTACCATACACATTGTACATTAGGGAAACGTCTGTTTTTAATCCTTGAAGATCCGGAATGTTGTACCTTACATCTGCATTGACAAGGTAGGGACTGGCGCCTTGCATGGCATGATTTTTAAAAGTGTTGGATGAGTTTTGATCCAGTTCAATTTGTGTGTGTATATAGGAAGCATTGATGCCTGCTGCAAGCTTATCCAGTAGTTTTTTCTTGATTTCCATTTCCAGGCCGAACACTTTTCCGCCGTTGGCATTTCGGTAGGTGTATTCCATACCGCCACCCTGGTTGAGTGAAATGCGTTCGATGGGTGATTTTAGTATTTTTCCATAAGCAGCCAGTGAAATCAGTTCGCCGGTTGCCGGAAATATTTCATATTTTACATCCGCATTGTAATTATCCGCATTCTGGATATTTTCGTTACCAAACGTTGTGGCACTGCCGTATGACGGACGGTAACGGAAGGGGGCCATTTCCAGGAAACTGGCGCGTGTCAAGGTTTTACTCATCGCAAAACGCAGATTTGAATGTTCCGACAAGGTATATTTCAGGTTCATGGCAGGAAATATATCCAGGCCGTAAATGCTGTTTTCCCTGTGTCGAGTGTCAAAGTATGCAATGGTCTGATCTGAAAATTCGCCGCGCAAGCCGATGTTTAAAAACAATACAGGGGTGATGTTGTAATTCCATTCGGCATACGAAGCCATGACATGCAGACTTGCCCCGTAACTGTCCCTGTTTTGTGTGTTGTTATTGATAAATACACTTGAATCGGCAAATGCAGCGTCATTGATGTTGTTGGTAACATCAATATCATACGGATCGGGAGTGAAAATCCCGTTTCCCGGGTTAGCAACCCCTGCTGTTTCATCAGATATACCATCTACATTATAAAAATACATGAAAGAATTGAAATCCCTGTTTTTGCTCATGCCCTGTATTCCCACCTCAATGTTGTTGCTGGAATGAGCGTTTTTTGTTTTTCCCAATTCATAGTTTACATGTACACCTCCGGATAAGGTACTGTCTGCCATATCAGAAAAATAGCGGTATGTTTCACCCTGATTCAGTGTGAACAACGTATAATACTGATACGGAATGTTATCATCGCCATAGGTGCTTTCGCTACGTTCATACACTACATTACGTCGGTCGGGTTCTGTGCTTACGCCCCTGGAATACGAAGCATCCCAGGACAAATTCAGTCTTTTTCCGAAACCATGATCGCCCTGCAACTGATTTGAGAGTAAACTGTGTTGGTGATACATCATGTTTCTGACAAACAAATCATATCCTTCCCCGTCGAAACCGGTTTTGTCTGTCAGTTGATTGTCGGAGTTGTTCAGGTAAATCAGGTTATACCCAATTTTATGTTTTTTGTGTTCCCATGTTACGGCTGCCAGGTTGGAAAAAGAGGTGTTGTATGTGTACTGGTCAAAAGCGAAGGACTGTAACGTAGTGCCATCGGCTTTCATTACCATGTCGTTTCCCTCAAAAAATGCATATCCATTGCTGTATGATGATGAAAAAACAGCACCTATGGTATGATTGTTGGCTAAATGCCATGATTTACCGCCGGAAATGCCAATGCTCAAGTCAGGTTTTGCATTTGTTTGTTGGAAGTCGAAATCCGTTGAAAAAGGATCAGACCCGAAATAATAATCTGTATTGATGTTGTTAATGTGGCTCAACGCTTCGGGGGCGTGATTTACTTTTTCACTGGTGTTGTTCACGAAATAAAATTCTGAAGGTGTTTCTGCCATCTTGAAGGCATTGAATGTTGTCTGGGTGTTGATTTTTGTTCCGGATTTGATTTTTAAAAACCCTTTTTCAGGGTAATCTTTGGTCTGAATATCAATCAGAGCCCCTGAATAATCGGCATAGTCTGAAGCAGCGTATATTTTCTGTACATCAATGCTGCTGATGATGCTTACCGGAAACATATCAAGGGGCAATAAGCGTTTTTCGGGATTTGGTGATGCTATCCCAAAACCATTGAGTTCGGTTTTGTTGTATCTGTCACCGAGGCCACGTACAAACACATTGCGTTTTCCAATCATCGAGATCCCACTTATTTTTTTGACGCCGCCAGCTACATCGGATATGCCTTTTTCTGATAATTCCTGTGCTCCGATGCATTCCTGGATTTTTCCGGCTTTTTTTTGTTCCATTAGCAGCAGGTTCTCGTTTTCCCTGTTGGCCTTTGCTTTGACTTCTACCTGTGCCAGTTTTGTGGCTATTTCCTGCATTACAATGTTGAGTTTCTTCTCCTCTCCTGGTTCCATCCACAAGGTATATTCCTGTGTGTCGTAGGAAAGAAAAGAAACCTTGAGTGTGATTTCCCCGGATGGGCATTCAAGGGAAAAGTTTCCATCAAAATCGGAAGTGGTTCCGGTTGTTGATGATGGAATAAACACATTGGCACCAATGATGGTTTCTCCCGTTGCCTTGTCTATGATGTTCCCTTTGATTACTGCTTTCTTTGCAGATTTCTCTCCCGGAATAAACGAATCAGAGTAATTGGATTTTTGTGCTGATAATGTAAATGTTATTAGGATGGCCGTGGTTAATGTTAATAATGTTTTCATAAATTAATTTTTTATAACACTGGCAAAACTAAAGCAGCAATCTTATATTAACTTAATCCTATTGTTACATAATCATTAAACTTCGTTTGGCTGAAAAACCATGGATATACACAGTAACATGTCTTTATTGATGCTGCTTTCAATGTCTTATCAACATGTATGGAGCCTGGTGAAACGGGCGAAAAGATTTAACATTGGTTTAATGTCAACTTAACTTTCATGTTGATGGTGTATTTTTAAGACTCAAAATAATAATAATGTGTTTTATTCATATTTTTTTGATATTGTTTGATGAAATAAATCAGACATCATTTTTTCATGGTTGTCATTGCTATCAAATTCTGATGAATCCTTACATACAAAGATTAGCTAAACCTTGAATATTATCTTTGCCATGATTGGAAATACGAGGAATAATTAAAGAAAATGTAATGATATTTGGTTTTGATAAAAAACTTTTGTATCTTTAAACATTTTACGATTATTAACCACAATTTAAGGCTTAAAATAACGAATAGAAAACATAAACAGGCAACCAATTAAGTTTAATCTCGTCTGTATTTAAGATGGAAGAAGATTAGTAAATTGTTAATAATGAAAAGTGAGTGATGATATTGTTATGGTGTGGCACAAGACATATAAACATTTGAATCAGTAATAAACAACATATATTATTATGGTAAAAATATCGAAGCCAGTGGTAATTGCGTGGATAGTAGTACTGATATCCATGCCGTTTACAGTTTATTCTCAAAATTGCGGTGGTGGCGGAACTTTTGTTAGTAATCTGGTAATGTTACCGGATTTTCAGACCGTAGATGTCAATACGGGCGAGAGATATACGTTTGAAGCCTATGATTTTACGACGTATATCGTTTCGTTTTGCCAGGGGGGAGCCAGCACCACCATGGATACCCAGCTTGAAATTTGTGATGAAAATGGAACCGTTGTTTATGCTTTTAATGATGATCATTGCGGTTTTGGTTCTGAACTTACCTGGACATGCAGTGCTACGGGGACATACAGCTTTGTAATACACGAATATTATTGTCAGGATAACGGAGCAAATGCAGGCATATTAGCTTATAAAACCATGACGCCTCCTACTGAACAGGATTGCCTGGGGGCATTGCCATTATGTAACACTCTAAATTCTCATCCTGTTTCAGCTTCAGGGGAAGGCCATTATATTGATCTGTATGATTTTTATACCAATGACGGCATGTCTGTCAGTACATGGAATTGTCCAAACTGCCTCGTGTCAGGTGAAGACAATGATATGTGGTACATCTTTTCCGTGCAATCAGGGGGATCTTTGGAATTTATGATTACGCCAAACGACCCGGCTGACGATTACGACTGGGCCCTTTTTGACCTTACTTCTGCTAATTGTTCCGATTTAATTAATTACTCTTCTTATCCGCCGATACGTTGTAATTATTGTTTAAACACAGGCGAAACGGGCATGGGGCCTGGTAGTACTACATGCGAAGGGCCTAACAGTTGTTCTCAATACAACAGTAGTATGGCAGTATCAACAGGTCAAACCTATGCTATCATTGTCAATAATTTTTCAGGTTCCACAAGTGGTTACGACATTGATTTTGGAGGAAGTACAGCATCCATTGTGGATAACACAGGCCCTGAACTAGAGAGCATTGTTTATCCGCCTGTTTGTGGATCATCAAGGATAACGGTACAGATGTCGGAGCGAATTTGGTGTATTGGTATTGACCCCTCTGATTTTTTACTTACCGGACCTGAAGGCGAATATACCATTGATGAAGTATGGAGCGAGGTGTGTCAGGCAGGGCTTAATTCATCTTATGGAGATACCTATTATGATGATGTCTGGACACTGGAGCTGGGGGACTATTTGCAACACACAGGAAATTATACCCTTGAATTGCTGGCCGGAGGAGTAAATGATGTCTGTCAAAATGGCTCATTGGCAAGCACACTTAATTTTTACATTTATGGGGTAGAGGCTACAGCTTCTTTGGTTAATGGTGTTACTTGTGCCAGTGATTCCAATGGTTCGGCTATGGTTGACAGCGTTGGAGGAGGTACCCCTCCATATACATACTTATGGTCGAATGGAGAAACAACAGCCACTGCTACCGGACTGTATGGCGGGACAGCTTATGTTACCGTTACCGATAGCACAGGTATTTGCAGTGATATTGTTGAAGTAAATATCCCATCACCACCACCCATACAGGTGAATGCAGGAAGTGATCGTATAATATGTGATGGAGCTTCTACAGTGTTGGGAGGATCACCTACAGCAACAAGTGGCAATCCGCCATATATTTATGACTGGACGCCGGCAGGCTCATTGGATAATGCTGCCAGTGCAAATCCAACAGCGAATCCAACCACTGATCAACAATATGTCGTTATTGTTGAGGATATGGATGGATGCCTTGGAGCGGATACGGTTTTCGTTGAAATTGATCCGCCAATGGACCTCAGTTTTATTGTTGTTGATGCGCAATGTTACGGAGAAGCCAGCGGTGAGGCAACTGTTACTGTTACCGGTGGAACACCGTCTTATTTTTATAGCTGGAGCCACAGTCTTGGTTCATCAACAACAGTAACAGGGTTACAGGCAGGCATTACATATACGGTTACTGTTCAGGATTCCGTTGGATGTATTGAATTTGCAGATGTCGAAGTTGGAGAACCGGATGAATTGCAACTTAATGCGGATGTTACCGATTGTGCCTGCGGTTTTACCAATGGTGAGATTGCACTTTCCCCATCTGGTGGAACTGCACCTTATGAAATTAATTGGGCAACCGGTGATAGTGGACCTGTAATTTCCGGTCTTGCTCCAGGATATTATCCATTTACATTAACCGATGATCATGGTTGTGTTTTGACTGATTCTATATTTGTAGGTGCGACAGGAAACAATACAGTTACACTTCAGCAAACAGATTTTATCCTGTGTTATGGCGAAACCACCGCTTCGTTAGTAGCTGATATGCCTGACGGGTATATGCCGTTGACTTTTGAATGGTCCGGTTCTTCGTCAACAGGGCCAACAGCAACGGGATTGGGTGCAGGCATGTATTCCGTTAGCGTTACTGATACATACGGATGCTCGGGCGAAGCCAGTCTCGAAATCACGCAACCTCCGGTGTTGGGATTAAATATTATTCCATCGGATATTCCTTGTGCTGGAGGAAGCGACGGAGAAGCTGAAGCCATCGTCAACGGAGGAACTCCACCGTATTCGTATTTGTGGTCTGAAGGTTCAACAACAAGTATTGTTACCGGGTTGGTAGAAGGAAATTATTCTTTGACAGTTACAGATGATAACGGATGTACAGTTACAGAAACATGTACCATTTATATGCCTGATAGTCCTGTGCAAGTGTATGTTAGCGCTAGCAATGTTTCATGCCCGGGTGGTGCGGATGGATCTGCATCTGCTACAGCTATGGGAGGCACGCCTCCATATCATTATATATGGTATGAAGGTGGAGGAGCCATAGCTAATGGTGAAAATCTGACCGGATTGCCGGCAGGAGATTATTCTGTAGAAGCCCGTGATGATAATGATTGTAGTGATGTTACAAGTTTTGTGCTTACTCAACCTCCATCTATTGTTATTGAAACAGCCGTTCAGCAAGCCAGTTGTCGTGAATACGATGATGGAGAGGCTGCAATTTCTGTTTCCGGAGGTACTGCACCTTATAGTTATGAATGGTCTAATGGAGACACTGTCCCGGCAATACAGGAATTGTTGTCTGGTAACTATTATGTTACAGTTACCGATTTTAATGAATGCGTTGAGATGACCAATGTGTATGTGCCCGAAAATCCAAGATTATGCCTTAGAATACCAAATGCTTTTACGCCAAATGGGGATGGGGTAAATGATACATGGGTAATTGAATATATCAATGAATACCCGCGTGCCCGTGTAAGTGTGTATAATCGCTGGGGCCAAAAACTTTATGATGCCAAGGCTGGTGATGAACCATGGGATGGTACATATAAAAGTAAAAAATGTCCTGCAGGGGCATATACTTATGTTGTAGACCTGCACAATGATATTGAACCGTTTACAGGGATACTTATGATTGTGTATTGATATGTTTGTGTTTTCTGATGCCCGGAACAGGGATTAATTATTCAGTTTTTTTGATATTACCCTCAAATTGCTTGTAATATTCCTGGTAATTATTGTATTTGTCACTTTTATAAGCATCGGTGGCTATGTAATGTAAATACGGTTCAAGTATTTTATTGTTATAGTATCCCTGTATGGGTGCTACCAGTTGGCTGTTATTGTTCAGAAATAGCAGGGAGGGAAATGTAAGGTTATTTTTTAGTACTTCAAACACAAATTGATGTGGATATCCGGGTGCTATTTGTTCATTAATGTAAGTGCGATCAAACATGGTAATTGTATCTGTTCTTGCTGCATCAAACAATACAGGATGAAAATATTTATTAATATATGTGGAAAGGTAAGGATGTTGCAAGTTGACTTTAAGCATTAATTCAGATGAAATTGGTTGATATGTGTTGGAGTAAAAAAGAAACATCACCTTTTTGCCATCCTGAGTTTGTTTCATTAAAGCCTCCTCCATACTCAGCCAATTGATGTTTCCACTTGTATCCATACAGATTGTGTCTTCAGGACGGTATAATGTCTTAAATGCTTTGTGATAAAAATGGAATATTTTTTACTTTGCATTTCTCCCACATATTCCTTTATTTATATCAATCACCCACAACCCCGAACCCAAAACCCAAACCAATATGGAAAGCCAAACCTGTGCCCCGGGAACCCTATTGCTCGTACGTGACGCCGAATGGCTGGTGAAACGCGTGGACCGCAC
>JBNGDT010000087.1:9897-10364 GCA_049975305.1 Bacteroidales bacterium
ATTCTCATCAATAAAAACGGTAGATGGATATGAAATTTTCTTACTATTGGAGATAACATAGGCCAATTGATGTGTAGCACGGTTACCACTTCCTTTGTTAATGAATGTTTCCCCATAATAGGTTATAGTGTCTGTGGTTTCTGCATTGAATTTAACAGGGTGGAAGTTCCGGTTGATATACGCAGCAATTTCCGGATGACTGAAGGTTTCTTTCTCAAGTTTTTTGCACCAGCCACACCAATCAGTGTACATATCAACCATGATGATTTTCGAATCTTGTTTTTGCTTTTCAATGGCTGTTTCAAAATCCATCCAATGAATTTTAGTATCTTGCTGTATTGTACTATTTTGTGCAAATGTGCAAAAGGAAAACACAATAAATAAGGTTACCAAAACATAAATTCTCATAATTATATTTTATGATTACTTAATGTTATACCTAAATTCATTTTTATAGCTAATTCCTG
>JBNGDT010000088.1:0-10168 GCA_049975305.1 Bacteroidales bacterium
TAGCGCAGCCCGGTAGCGCGCTTCGTTCGGGACGAAGAGGTCGTGAGTTCAAATCTCGCCACCCCGACAAGCGTAAACCCCTTCCAGCTTTCGCTGGAAGGGGTTTACGCTTGTCATTACCACCATTAAGATTGCGTAGGCGATAGCCGGCGAAATCTCGCCAACAGGCAAACTTGTTTTCATAAGGAGTGAAATTGATAAACTATAACCCAATAATAGGAGGACTGTGGGGTTTTATGAAAAAAATGAAAAAGAACAAAACCCGTCTGTCGCCGGGCAAGCTTTGGGGTCTCAGATTAGGCTTGACTTGATACTACAGTGCTTCCTTTACATTTTTTTCAATGCGTTCTTTCAATCCTTTGGTACTAGCTTTGATGAATGTTTTACCGGTAATTTTTTCATACAATTCGATGTATCGTTCGCTGATTTCTTTGATTTTGCTGTCGGTCATTTCCGGAATGGTTTGACCCGGTTCCCCATTAAAGCCTTGTTCCATTAACCATTCACGAACAAATTCTTTTGAAAGCTGCCGTTGTTTCCGTCCTTGTTCAAAATTTTCCTGGTATGTGTTTTTATAAAAATAACGTGAAGAATCGGGGGTGTGAATCTCATCAATCAGGTATATTTTACCGTCTTTTTTTCCAAATTCATATTTTGTATCCACAAGAATCAATCCCCGTTTATCGGCAATTTCAGTGCCGCGTTCGAAAAGTGCAAGGGCATATTCTTCGAGCTGTCTGTATTCGTCTTCCTCTACCAGCCCCTGGCGTATGATTTCTTCCCGTGAAATGTTTTCGTCATGTGCTCCCTGCTCTGCTTTGGTGGTGGGGGTAAGAATGGGTTTTTCAAAAGCCTGGTGTTCTTTCATGCCTTCAGGAATGGGCACACCACAAATATCTCTGGCTCCTTTTTTATAAGCCCTCCATGAGCTTCCGGTCAGGTATGCCCTGACAATCATTTCCACCGGATAAGGTATGCATTTGTGGCCAATTGTCACCATGGGGTCGGGTGTGGAGATTTTCCAGTTGGGAACAATGTCTTTTGTGGCATCCAGAAATTCTGATGCAATCTGGTTTAATACCTGCCCTTTGTACGGAATGCCTTTTGGAAGCACAAAATCAAATGCTGAAATCCTGTCTGATACTACCATGACAAGGAGCTTGTTTTTTATGGTATAAACATCCCTGACTTTACCATTGTATATGTCCGTTGTGCCGGGAAAATGAAATTTTGTATCAGTGATCGTTTCCATCATGATTTTTTGTTTTTTTTTCTTCTTCTTTATCGTATGCTTCAACAATTTTATTAACAAGCTTGTGACGTATAATATCTTGTTGTCCAAGCCTGATTATGCCAATACCTTCGATGTCTTTGAGGATATTCAGTGCAAAGGGCAGCCCCGAAGCCCGGTTTCGTGGCAAATCTATTTGTGTGATATCGCCGGTAACAATAAATTTAGCATTTTCGCCCATTCGGGTAAGGAACATTTTTAATTGTTTGACAGAAGCATTTTGAGCTTCATCCAGAATGGCATAAGAGTTACTTATGGTACGTCCTCGCATAAAAGCCAGTGGTGCAATTTGTATGGTTTGGTCTTCTAGCATTTTTTCAAGCCGTTTAAACGGGAGCATATCAAGCAGGGCATCGTATAAAGGTTGAAGATAAGGGTCAAGTTTTTCTTTGAGATCACCGGGCAGGAAACCCAGGTTTTCCCCTGCTTCCACTGCTGGCCTGCTTAAGATAATCCGCTTGATGCGCTTTTCCTTTAGTGCTTTTACAGCCAGCGCTATGGCTGTGTATGTTTTGCCTGTGCCTGCAGGGCCAAAGGTAAGCAACAGGTCGTTTTTCTTTTCCATTTCAACAATTTTGATCTGTCCCGGGGTACGTGCCTTTATCGGTTCGCCATTGGTGTTATGCAGGATTATATCTTTTTCCTGTTCCAGCATTTTTTTTGATTTTCCTGTACCTGCGTTGAGAATTTCCCTTAAAATATCCTGATCAAGCTTGTGATATTTTTCATAATAGGAAGTGATAATCTCCAGAGCATCCGAAAATCGGTGAATTTCTTCGGGATTACCTATTGCTTTTACCGTATCTCCCCTAAAAACAAGTTTTAATTTTGGAAAATATGATTTTATCAACTCAAGATGTGATTCATTAACACCGTGAAATGCCCGTAGGTCTGAAATATCAATTATAAAAGATTGTTCTGTCATATATGATACAAATAAAGTTAATTTTTTAATTTTATGTTGCTTTTTATGCAGTCTTTTTATGCCGAAAATTGTTAGCATTATCAGTGATTGGAATAACCAGGATTTTTACCTGGCAGCACTTAAGCATCGTTTAATGCGCTATATGCCTGATGTTGTTATTACTGATGTTTCACATCAAATAGAACCATTCAATACCATGCAGTCAGCTTTCGTTATGCGAGCAGTCTGGCGTTATTTTCCTGAAAACAGCATTCATTTGATGTGTGTTAATGCTGCTGCCTCTGCTAAAACACCACACGTACTGCTAAAACACAGAAATCATTATTTTATTGGAGCGGATAATGGATACTGGCCATTCATTTTGGGTGAGAAACCGGATAACGCCTGGGTTATTAATGATGAGATGCATTACGAAGGCAACAGTTTTCCTGAATTGAATGTGTTTGCTGCTTTGGCTGCCGGTATAGGAAAAGGAATATCGCCGGATGAATTAGGAAAACCGGCGTATGAAGTAAATGAAAACACCGAACTGAAAGTGGTTTTTAAGCCAGGATCCATTCATGCTACCTTTATTTATTTTGACTCTTATGGGAATGGTATGAGTAATTTGACAAAGCAGATGTTTTCCGATCATGTGGGTGATAAAAAGTTCAGAATGCTGGTGGTATCCGAACAAAACAAGCTGAACAAGATCAGCCAATCTTATGCCGATGTACGACAGGGAAGCCTTTGTGCTATATTTAACTCCCAGGATTTGCTTGAATTGGCTATCAGGGAGGGAGATTTAAAACATTTGTTAAATTTGCAGATTGGAGATACCATACGGATTGAATATGGATAATATGAAGCGCTGACGGAGAGATGGAGTGACAGAGAGGTAGAGTGACGGAGAGACTGAGTGATGTTATTTATTAGGGCGTGCCCCCGATTTCTAAGGCGGAGCGTTTGAACTTTATGAAAGTTCCAAACTTTCGTAAAGTTTTTTCGCCCAGCCTTAGAAATCGGGGTCGGTCTTCGGCTATTAGCTGCTTTGCTTCACCTTTAGCCTGACATGCTGTGAACAGGAGCTTCCGCTGATCGCTCTGTCACAGCAGCAGACTGTAAGGCTCATCTTCAGCAGGCTAACCGCCTCCGCCCTCACGCGGGAGAGTGTGATGAAGAGATTGAGTGATTGAGTGATAGCACGATTGCACGAAGGCACGATGGAGAGATTGAGAGATTGAGAGATGGTTGTAAATAAGATTATGGAGTTTGATGAATGATTGATAAGACATGAAAAAGAGAATTCTGATTTTATTGTTATTAGTGGGGTTTAATCTCCATCCATTATTAGCACAATACCCGTTTCTGATCAGTGGAGAATACCTTGGCGGAACGGTTATCCCACACCGTGAAGGCATGGAACATCTGAAACAAAATCCGGTTAACGGTGCCGAAATTGAGATTGCGGTACAACTCAACGGAAATGATGACTGGCATGTGGTTTATCATTACCCTGTTACAGGATTAGGTTTGCATTACAATAATCTGGGATACGATGAAGTGCTTGGTTATGCAGCAGGATTTTATGGTTTTATTGACATCCCCATCAGGCGATGGAACCGGGCTGAATTAATTTATAAACTGAGCAGTGGATTAACGTACAATTCAAAGCGGTTTTTAGTAAATGCTAATCCCACCAACATTGCCATATCCACACGTGTAAATTACCTTTTTAATACCGGTTTTCATTTCAGGTATTGGATGTCAGATAAATATGCTGTTAATGTTGGGGTGGAACTAACCCATTATTCAAATGGGGCCATCCGAAAACCCAACAAAGGCCTGAATCAATTGAATATCAATGCGGGATTAAGTTATTACTTAACAGGCAGCTATGATTCATACAGGGATATGAAACGTCCGATCGTATGGGATCCTTCTCATGAAGTGTATCTTTTGGGTGTGTTGGGAAAGACGAACATTTATAAAGGGTTTTCTGATCCTGATCATCCGGAAATAAATTCAGGTACAAATCAAACGTATTTTACCGGCGGGGTTTCTGCTGGCTGGAATTACCGCTACGCCCCAAAGCGAAAAGCAGGGCTTTCCTTAGACGGATTTTACAATGAATCATTCAACTGGTCATATTGGGATAGTGTGTTTTGTGATAATAAGTTGACATTTTCGCAATTAACACGGACCGGCATAGGCATAAACCATGAATTTTACATGAAAAGGCTGAGCATTTTTACCGGATTGGGAATTTACATTGTTCGTTCGCCAAAAGTGCTGGAAAGCAAAGCCGATGAATGGATGTATGAGCGGGTTGGATTCAGGTATTATATTTTGCGAAATGTGTTTTTGAATGTTTCTGTTAAAGCTTATGGTTTTAAAGCAGAATCTGTAGAATTCGGCATGGGGCTGAGTCTGAATCGAATATATTCGAATTTCTGGCAGGATTAGGTGTTTCGGGTTCCGGGTTTCAGATTTGAGAGATGGAACGCTGATGACATGGACCGTGTCCGGCGGAGCTTTTGCTGAGACGGATTTTTACAGATTGAGATAGTGAAATGGCATCCAGGCGGATTTGCCCATATAATAAATGATGCTTGTCTATAAAGACAGAAATTTACTCAAAAGTTCAAATAACCAAGTTCAAAATCCAAAAACATGTCCAGCGTAACGAAGTAAAGACGGATAAATCCAAAATCTAAAATCTAAAAATAAATAATACAAACAGATTTTTTTGCTTTGCGATGAGCGATTTGTTTGTCATTTGCTGCTTGATTAAACATAATTTGTTTGATATTTGTAATTTGAATTTTGCAATTTAAATTAAAAGGTATGGATGAAAGGCTGAAAGCGTTTAAACGTTTATTGGATATCATGGACGAGCTGCGGGAAAAATGCCCGTGGGATAGTAAGCAAACGCCCGAAACACTGCGTACACTAACCATAGAAGAAACTTATGAGCTTGCTGATGCCATAATTGACAAAGATTATAAAGGGATATGTAAGGAGCTTGGTGATTTGTTGCTGCACATTGTTTTTTATGCGAAAATCGGTTCTGAAAAGGGCGAATTTGATATTACCGATGTTATCAATGGCATTTGTGAAAAATTGGTGTTTCGCCATCCGCATATTTTCAGCGATACCAAGGTGAAAGATGCTTTGGAAGTAGAACAGAACTGGGAAAAAATAAAACTAAAGGAAAAGGGCAACCGGAAAGTATTGGGGGGAGTGCCCATATCGTTGCCGGCCATGGTAAAAGCATACCGCATGCAGGATAAAGCCAGGGCTGTCGGTTTTGACTGGGAAGAAAAAACACAGGTATTTGATAAAATTGAAGAAGAACTGGAAGAACTGAAAGCCGCAGTCCAAACAAAAGAACAGGTGGAAATTGAAAATGAATTCGGAGATTTGTTGTTTTCAGTGATCAACGCAGCGAGGTTGTATGACATTATGCCTGACAATGCCCTGGAACGCACCAACAAAAAATTCCGGTATCGGTTTGAGTACCTGGAGGAATATGCAAACAAGCAAAATAGGGATCTGAAAAAGATGAGCCTGGCAGAAATGGATGCCATCTGGAATCGTGCAAAGCAAATAAACAAGTCTGATGACTGATCCTGTATTTTGGATAGCGGCAGCATGCCTGGGTTTACTCGTTTTTGTAAGGCTGTTTTTTTGGTTGTTCGTGTTTACCGGATGGTGGAAACACAGCAAGCGGGCAAAAATAAACACAGATTTACCTCCTGTTTCAGTCATCATTGCAGCACGCAATGAAGAAAACAACCTGCGTCAGCATTTGCCGGCTGTGCTGGAACAGGATTATCCTGAATATGAAGTTATTGTTGTGGATGATTGTTCGGATGATAATAGCCGGGAAGTGCTGAACCGCTTTGCCCTGGACTCTGATAAACTTTATGTGACATGGGTGCCGGAGGCCGGTAAATTCAGGCGGGGAAAAAAAGTTGCCTTAAGCATTGGCATCCGGGCTGCCAACTACGAACACCTTGTGTTTATTGATGCAGATTGTTACCCTGCATCCAAAAACTGGCTCAGGTATATGGCCGGATCCTTTCACAAAGGCGGCGAAATTGTG
The DNA here is from genome assembly GCA_049975305.1 of Bacteroidales bacterium. GTDB lineage: Bacteria > Bacteroidota > Bacteroidia > Bacteroidales > ML635J-15 > JAQIBY01. The sequence continues at coordinate 6,304 of JBNGDT010000088.1, forward strand.
CTTGGTTATGGTGCTTATGAACACAAGCAAGGTTTATTGAATGCCCTGGTACGTTATGATACATTGCTTATTGCGATGATGTACGGAGGCATGGCAACACGTATAAAGCCATACATGGGCGTGGGGCGTAACCTGGCCTATAAAAAATCATTATGGCAAAACAGGGGTGGCTTTAAAGGGTTTAACAATGTGCTTTCAGGCGATGATGATTTATTTGTCAATGCTTGTGCTTCAAGGAAAAATACAGCAGTCATATTTTTGCCCGAAGCCAAAACCATTTCAAAACCTCCGGCAGACATAAAAACATGGATAAAACAAAAATCCAGGCACATAACAAGCAGTAAATACTATAAAGCATGGCAGCGGTTTTTACTTGCTGCCGAACCGCTTTCGAGAAGCATTACGCCTTTTGTACTCGTGGGGATTTATTGTTTGTACCCTGAATGCATTTACATGTACATTTTAATTGCTGTATGGGTGTTTTTAAAATTAATTCAATTTTTTGTTTTGCATAAAAGCCGGAAATATACAGGAGAAAAAAGATTATTTACATATTTCCCTCTAATCGATCTTTTATTACCGTTTTTTTATGTTATTTTTGTGCTTGTTAGGATAAGACAACGCAACTATATTGTATGGAAATAAATCCGAACTTATCAGAAAAAGCAAGGCGGGATTACGAACTGGTGATGCGGGCTAAAGCCGGTGATGAAGCTGCGTTTACAACATTGCTTGATCTTTACAGAGAAAGGATTTATTATACTCTCCTTAAAAAAGTAAAAAATCCCATTGATGCAGAAGACATTACCATTGAGACTTTTGGGAAAGCATTTAAAAACATTGATCAGTATCATCGACGGTATTCTTTTAGCTCGTGGTTGTTTAAAATTGCAAATAACAGTTGTATAGATTTTATCCGTAAACAAAAACATAAAAATTTATCACTGGATAATATATACATGAGTGATGGTGGGCAGAAAGGAAGTTTTGATGTGCTCAGTGATATGCTTGACCCTGAAGAACGATTGATCAAAGAGCAAAAAGCTGAGTTGCTAAGTGCTGTTGTAAATAATCTCAAACCACGTTACAGTACACTGATCAAATACCGTTATTATAAAGAAATGAGTTATAAGGAAATTTCTGACAAAATGCAAGTCCCTCTTGGAACCGTAAAAGCCCAATTGTTCCGTTCACGGGAATTACTGCGTGCCATATTGCATACAGAAAATTAATAGTGTCTAATCAGGAGCGTTAATCATGCATGGGTTAGTATTTGCTACAGATAGTGTGAATGAGGGAGTGATGTTGATACGGAGCGATGGAGAGATAGAGCGATGAAGGTAGTTATTATGATTAACAGGGCGTGCCCCCTTCGTTCCTGCGGGGTCGGGCTATCCGCTTGTACCTGCCTGCCAGCGATGGCTGGAGAATCGGCAGGCAGGCGCTTCATTCGCCTAACGGCGAATTGCAGGGTACCGCTTCTATCCCTCACGCGGGAGAGTGTGATAAAGAGACAGAGTGATTGAGGGATGGGGAGACGGAGGGATGGAAAGATGGCACGATAGTGTGATGGCGAGAGATAAGCCGTCTGCAACGGCTTTTGGGTTTTACCACAGATTAAAATATTTGATATTTTTGTATTAGTCTGAACATTATATAAAATTTAAACGAATTTTATTAACATAAATAATCTGTGATAATCTGTGTAATCTGTGGCAAGAAAGCTTAAATACCTGATTATTAGTTACAATTTATAAGATTAATGTTATGGATTTAATCTCCGGATACTTTCCAGAACTGGATGCTGATCAAAAAGAAAGATTCAGGTTAATGAAACCTCTGTATAAAACATGGAATGCCCGGATAAATCTGATATCCCGCAAAGATGAAGATACCCTTTATTTACATCATGTGTTGCATTCCCTTGCCATTGCCCGTGTGGTGAATTTCCCCTCCTCATCACAAGTGATAGATGTTGGTTCCGGTGGTGGTTTTCCAGGTATTCCCCTTGCTATATTGTTTCCTCATGTTAACTTTACCTTGCTCGATTCAAAAAAGAAAAAAATCTATGCCTGTCAACATATCATTAAAGCACTGGAATTGGTCAATGTAAATCTTGTTAATGAGAGGTCTGAAGATCACAGGCAAACTTATAATTATGTGATTGCAAGGGCTGTGGCTGCTTTCCCAATATTTTATAGGCAAACCAAACACCTTATGGAAAAAAGACCTGTGTTTCAGGATCAGGGAATATACTATTTAAAGGGAGGCAATGTGGATAGTGAACTGAAACATTTTCCGCAAACCAGACAGTATCATATCAGAGAATTCTTTACAGAACAATTTTTTGACACAAAAAAAATCATACACTTCCCTGTGTGATTACGTATTTACAAGAAATTTTTTGACAAATAGTAAAATAAAATCTAAAATATTTGTTGGTATTAATAAAGGTATTATTTTTGCCTGCTGAAATAGAATGTAAAAATAATTTAAAATAAGTAATGAAGCGAACATTTCAACCTTCGGTAAGAAAAAGAAACAACAAACATGGTTTTAGGAAACGTATGTCCACAAAGAACGGACGTAAAGTGTTGTCAAGGAGAAGAAAAAAAGGACGGAAGAAAGTTTCTGTATCCAGTGAATTCCGTCCACAGCGAAGTAAACAATAATACATGGAAGGTTTATTGAAAAAGAAAGGATTTAATAAATTTGTATAAACATCAAAATCAAACACTATGAAAAAATTAATTGTTATTTTAATTGCAGTTCTGGGTGTGGCACTAGTTACGCAAGCCCAGGAAAAAGAAGATTTCACCTCCGACCGGGGCGTTTACATACTGCCTGAAAGTGGTGACATCGGACTGGGATTTAATGCTATCCCCTTTTTGAATTATGTAGGGAATGCTTTTAACGGCACTTCCGGGAACAACATTAGTGTGAATTTCATCAACAACCAGGCAATTGTTGGTAAGTATTATCTTTCTGATGATGCTGCAGCACGTGGTGAATTGCGTATTGGCTATCTGAACAACAAAAATGTGGAGTTCATTCAAAAAGACCAGGATATTCCCGATCCCGATGTGCTTGTTGAAGACGTAGAGAAAACAGGAACAACCAACGTGCATGTTGGTGCCGGTTATGAAATGCGTCGTGGGCATGGCCGTTTGCAAGGCTATTATGGCGGTATGCTGATGCTTAATTATTTTGCATCCAATGCCAAGTATGACTATGGGAATCCCATTACTGCGGATTTCAACAGCCCCAACACTATTAACTTTGGTGGCAATTTAACCACTGACGGACGTGTTATTGAATCTTACGACCAAAATATGGGTGCAGGTTTACGCGGTTTTATCGGCGTTGAGTATTTCTTTCTCCCCAAAATGTCCATTGGTGGCGAATTTGGTTGGGGATTTAATTACAATTTCATGCTTAAATCCGAAGCGACTGCTGAAATGTGGAACGGAACTGAAATTGAAACCAATACAACCGAGCAGGCCAAAGATGCTACTTTCTTTTTAGATACAGATAATAATTACATGGGTAACATATTCATGATATTCCATTTTTAATTTAGAAAATTGAGTAATTAACCATAAAAATCAAAAATTATGAAAAAATCGTTGTCAATTATCCTTATGATCCTCATTGGAGGTTTCTTTGTATTCACAAGTTGTGATGATGAAGAAGAAGATCCCGGAACCACTCCAAAAGCTACACTTAAAGGTACTGTATTTGCCGAGCTTGACCTGAGCAATACAAGCTTAGAAACGGTACCGGCAAATAAAAAGATTATTTTCCGTATTGATGCGTCGGATTTGGTACTTAATCCCATTCCCGGTTATACTTACAAAACGCTTCA
>JBNGDT010000089.1:0-10102 GCA_049975305.1 Bacteroidales bacterium
ATACGGATCACAACAAGAAAGCATACGTGAAAAACAAAAACAAATTGAAGAGCTGCTGGAAAACCTCATGGATGAAGAAATGCGTAAAATGCTGGAAGAGCTTCAGGAGCTTATGAAAAACAATGAAACGGCAGAAATGCATCAGTTGATACAGGAAATAGAAATATCGTACGAAGACCTGGACAAACAACTTGATAATAACCTTGAAATGTTGAAGCGCATGGAAGTTGAACAACGCGTGCAAAATACCATTGATGAACTGAATAAACTTAGCGAAGAGCATAAAAAACTTAGCGAAACAACAAAAAAAGGAGATGAAAGCACTGAACAGCTTCAACAAGAGCAAAAGGCTCATGAGAAAGAAATGAAAAGCATTCAGGAAGACTACGAAAAAACACTTGAGAAAAATGAAGGATTGAAAGAACCCATGAACATGGATGACTTCAAAGAAGAATTCGGAGACATTGAAAAAAGCATGGAGGAAACCGATGAGATGCTGGATAATAACAAACAATACAAAGCATCGGAACAACAAAAAAACAGCTCTGAAAAAATGAAAGAGCTCAGTAAAAATCTCATGAGCATGATGGAACAAAACATGCAGGATCAGGCAGGTGAAAACATCGAAGACTTGAAGCAATTGTTGCACAACCTTGTGCAGTTTTCTTTTGACCAGGAAGATCTCATTGAAAAATTTTCAAAGATCAACAGCCGAGATCCCCGTTTCAAGGATATTATTATTGAACAAGGGAAACTGCAACGTTCGTTTAATATCATCAACGATTCATTAACAGCATTGAGTTCCCGTGTTCCGCAGATTGGAAATATCGTTCGGGATGAGCAGAAAAACATACGTAACGAACTGGAAAAAATCATGACCAACATTGATAATAACCGCTTGTATAATGTGCGCACATCCCAGCAAATGGTCATGACACATGCCAATAATGTGGCGTTGTTGTTATCTGAAGCCATGGATCAAATGCAGCAGCAAATGAATTTCATGGGGAGTTGCAGTGGATCATGTCAAAAACCCGGGCAGGGCAAACCAAAGATGGGTGAAATTCGTCAAAGACAGCAAAACCTGAAAAAACAGTTGCAGGAAATGCTGGACATGATGAAGCAAGGTCAAAAACCGGGAGGGAAAGACGGACAAAAACAGATGAGTAAGCAAATTTCCAGAATGCTTGCAGAACAAGAAATCATGCAGAAAATGCTCAATGATATCATGTCAGAACAAAACATACATCCGGATGCAGCAAAACGGCTTCGCGAGATAAACCAGATGCTGGAAGAAAGCAAAAATGATCTCATCAACAGGAACATCACCCCGGATCTGTTGAAAAGGCAGGAACAGATTGTTACGCGTATGCTGGAGGCCGAACGCAGTGAATTTGAACGCGAGATAGACAAAGAACGGAAATCCGAAGAAGCCAAACATTACAAAATTTCAAATCCCGAAGAGGCATTCAAAAAAGCCATGGAAAAAGAATCTTTCAATGAGCTTCTGAAGTTTTCACGGCTGAAAATGACCCGGTTTTACAAAGAAAAATACAAAGAATATTTACTTAAAATCAACCAGTGATGAATATCAGTTTTTACAGCGAAGACGTTGACATGCCGTGTTTTAATAAAACTGCTGCTGCAGCATGGATCAGGCGAACGATACAAAGTGAGAACAGGGAAACAGGTGATTGCAGCATCATTTTTTGTTCTGATGAATACCTCCTCGAAATCAATAAAAAATACCTGAACCACGATTATTTTACCGATATTGTTGCCTTTGACTATGGAGAAAACAACAAGGTCTCAGGCGATCTGTTCATCAGCGTGGACAGGGTGAAAGACAACGCCGCTTATTATGATGTGGATGTAAACCATGAGCTACACCGTGTGATGATACACGGTATTTTGCACTTGTGCGGGTACAATGACAGCAATGAAAGCGAGCAAAAACAGATGCGGGAAAAAGAAAATTATTACCTGGCCTTATGTTGAGTGTCACCCACTTCGGGGTTATTATGGATTAAGCCACCTCGTCAGGTCTTCCATTTTACGTAGGTTTGCAGCGTAATCATGCTGCGATCTTTGTGTCAATGGGTGACCTGACAGGTGGTGGTATATGTTACTCCAGCACCATCTTGTCGCTGGAGAGTAAATTGCCGGTGTGGTAGAGTTTGCAGATGTAGGTGCCGCGGGGCCAGGTGGAGCTGGGGATGGTGGTTTTACGCTGGTGTATGGCTGTGCTATAGACATGCTGCCCCTGCATGTTGCTGACTTCCAATGTTAATTTTCCTGCTTGTGACAGCAGCGCATTGTTTTCCAACTCCAAAATAAAATTGCCTTCCGTGGGGTTGGGATATAGCGACATGACAGGTAATTTTTTATCATCTATGCCCACGGGATACCGTATATGAACGGTTTTGCTTGCGGTTTTTTCACAGCCATCATCCGTAACGGTAACGCTTACTTCATATTCTCCCGTATTCGTATAAGTGTGCACTGGTTCCTGCACATCGGAAGTGCCGCCATCTCCAAAATCCCATTGCCAACTATCAGCATAAGCGTTGTTGTTGTAAAAATGCACCTCTGCCTGGCCATCCTCTATGTAAAAAGTGTCTTGGGGGATACCATATTCTTCATAAGCATGCAACACGGGTTGTAAATAATTGCATCCTGTTTCCGGCATATACCACTTGGCAAGGGCCAGGGCACGTTGGGGTTCTTCTCCTAATCCAACCTGATAAAATGCACCCCCTACAATTAATGTGTCCTGAAATACCTGTAGTGCCATAACAGCACCGGCACATCCGCCTTGCAGATCATGCCATTGGGTGCCATCCCACCTTCCTATACAGTTTAATTCCAAACCGTTGGTTGTTTCTGAAAGAGTACCTCCAACATAAAGATCACCATGATAAATTGCCATGGCATCTTTCAGAACACCTCCTACTACACCATTATCCAATGAATGCCATTGAAAACCATCAAACATGGCAACGTCTCTTGAATATATGCTGTCACCAACATAACTAAAAACACCCCCGATATACAGGAAATTGTTTATGGTATCAACCACCATATCTTCAACAATCCCGGAAGACATACCCGGAAAATCTTCCTATGATGTTGGCCCTGTACGCTTTTTTATGCCTACATACATAGTTCCAAGAAGCAACTGATCATTATATACTTCATAAACCATGCCTTTGTTGACCATTGTCAGGTTTCCTATACTTATCCATTCCCCACCATAATAAGCCATTACTGAACTTCCAGAAACTCCGTCTATGGTGGTAAACTGACCACACACAAATAAGGTGTCGTTGTGTATTTTAAAATTACGAACGGCTCCGTTGGGTCTTTCTGATCCTGGTAAATTCCATGATTCTCCGTCCCAGTACGAAAGGTACTTTAAATCATAGTTGTTATTGGGGTACCAACCATTATGACCTCCCACAAATAACTTATTATCATATTTTACAATACAATACATATCATCATTTGTGTAGGTTATCCCAAGGTTGTACCATTGGTAGTTTTTCCATTTGGCTATACTGCGCAACGGTAATTCACCTGCACCCCAAAAACCACCTGCAACATAAACAGAACTATCATTAATGTAAATAGTTTCAATAAATGGACAATTATTTGGACAGTCGCTTTGATTATGCAAGGTATCCCCAAAATTTGTATGCCATGACTGGGCACTAGACAGGTTAAAAGAAAACAACAAACACAAGGCAACAATATGGAAAATATATTTATTCATCATAATAAAAAAGTTTTTATTCATCAACATTTCATTTTATTGTACCACAAACTTTTTGGTTATGTATGTTACCCCGTTTATATCCAGGGAATAAAGATATACACCGGGATACAGTTTTTCGGTATTGGCATAAACCTGGTTTTTCCCTGGGCTGAGCTTGTATGAGGATAGTAATTTGCCCTGCAGATCATGTATTTCAATTTTTCCACGTGAACCTTCCGGTAAATAATACGGTATGATGGTGTAATCGGTTGCCGGATCAGGGTAATTGTCTTCCAAAACCGGGTTATCCCTTTTTGCCCCGGTTATAACAGGATGCTCTTCTGCAAGGGGCATATTTTTTGTTCCCATTTGTGCCGGGCATCCAGGTATCACTTCCCTGAACAGATAATACAATATGGATTGTGCATTGGTTGATGCGAGATTCACAGGACATTGATAAGCCAGGGTTCGAATGAGTTCAATTTCGCTGCTGTCAAGATGATGAAGCGTATTGCCCTGTTCATAATGCGAGAGAAGCATTTGATGTAAGGTGACAAAATCTGCATTATCAGGATCATCTGTGGGTAATGCATCAAGTTTTGATGCTGCCAGGTCATAATCCCCATCAGCAATGTAAGTTGAAATGAGTGTTTTTTCTGCTGACAGGCTTTCTTCGTTTTCAAGCAAAAAGATGGCATCTTCACGCCGGTTATGAATGGTATCATTAAGCAAAATCAACAGGTGATTTAACAACAATTGCCTTTCCATTTCTGTATTGTCAATTTCCTGCTCTATTTTGCCGGGGGATATGCTACCCGGGTAATTTGCCTGCAATGCATATAATTGATTTGCAATGCCTTGTGGTATCTGTTGCAATACCGAATAAAATAAACTTCTCAAATCCTTGCGTACCGGTAAATTAAGGTCCATGACGTTCTTAAAATTCCCGTGTGGTAAGGGATATTCGGTTAGCAATGCATGTATCACAGTATCCGAGAGGGGGGAATTTTTAATGAGTTTATTTTTCAATTTCCCCGGTGGGGTATTGCCATAGATAGCATCAAGCAACTCGTAAGTTTTGCCGTTATCCAGCGATGCATTGATGTCTTCAAGAACAAGTTTTAAACTGTCTGTCACCTGTTTTAAACTATCCAGTTGATTGTACGGATAATTCAACCCTCCGGGGTTGCCGCTTATAATGATAGGATCCAGAGGAATAGCTATTAAAAACGCTGGCGGACAGGCTACATCATTATCAGGTTTTTCTACACTATTTGTCCCATCAATGTTGATCCATTCCTGACTTTCATCGTGAACATAAGGAATAACCTCCGGCGGGCCGGTATGCCGGTAATAGGTGTAAGAGTAATTTGACCATAAGGTTTTATAATCTGGTTCTTCTGGGGGATAAAATTCATTGCCTGCGGGTTTTCTTTCATTCCATAATTGCCATCCCTGATAAGGCGGATATCCCTGGTCGGCCAATACGCCATAGGTTTTATAATTTACATCATATAATTCAGGTTGATAAAGTGCTAAATTATTATCGCTTACATTGCATTTTATTTTCAGTTTTGAATTATCACCCCCTGTTGAGATGCTGCGCCAGGATGAGTTAAATACATTTCCATTCCAATAACTATCCTGTGTTTCTTCTGCTCCGATAAATCCACCGTCATCACCTGAATTGTTTATTTTAATGCCATGTTTGAATTTCTTAAAAATATTTTCAGTGATGCGGAAAGAGGATGTGCTATTTGTGAAAATGCCATACTGATTCAATTCTTGATCCATTTCAATATGTCCAAATGTATTATCATGTATATAATCATTTTTACCTGCCCTGATATAAATGGCAGCGGTAAACCATTTGAAATAATATGGTGGTGTAGGTGGCTCATATCCCGGGATTCTATCAAAGAAACATCTTGAAATTTCATGGTTGAAATCCACCCCTGAATTGACATTGTTAATTTTAATACCAAAATGGGCGTTTGTAAACCTACAATTAAACACATTGTATTTTGAGTCAAAGCTCAGGATGCCGTGTTGGAGGTTGTCAAATTCACAGTATCTTATTCCTCCTCCTTGGCTCCCCATGTCTTTTTGTTTTGCCATCCAGATACCAACATCGGTACGTTGATTAGCATTGGCATATCCTGCCCATGGGTTTTGGGCGTTAGGATAGGGATCAGGATGGTCTGAGTTGTATTGAGCATCATTCAGCGTTCCATCACAGGAAAAATACATATTACAAAGTGAATTACAATCTGCTTCGTACGGGGGATCTTTAGGGAGGTATTTTACGCCAATACCATTGTTTTCAAAGAAATTAGGGCCTTTATCTATTATGATTACACCGCCGGCTTTTGATAAATCAAAGGCATCAGGTGAATCAATGCATGCAATGTCATCATTTCTTGCTCCGGAAAGAATACCAATGTGGGCATGCTTTATTGTATTATTAAAACCAAAATAAATCTCTCCCTGAACAGGGTCATCACAATCAACTGCCGGATTTCCATGCACTTCAATCCCTTTCCACATGTTGTTGCAAGGCGGTATGTTGGTTAATGTACAATTTTCCATAAATAATTTTGCTCCCTCCTCTACAATGATACGTCCTTCCGGGCCAAAATAGAATTCAAGATTATATATATGTAATAGCGTTCCTGTTTCAATAATTATATCCCCTTCTACAAAAACAGGGTCTCCGGGCTGATATGAGGTAAAAGGGTAGTTAACCGGATCATCAGGCGACCAGGTATGTTCATCCGTGTAAGAAACAATTGTTTCATCGTCAAAATCATAATCATAATTACACGGGCAATCAGAAGCATTGACATAAAATGCCGGCAAATTATAACTGTCCTGGCCACATTCATTGCTTACAATCAGTTCAATGCAATAATATCCGGGATATGACAGAATTATTTCAGGGTTTTCACCTGTGTACTCATCTCCATTGCTCAATAACCATAAATATTCATCCGCATTAGTTGACATGTTGTTTATCTGCAGCGGCATATCTGCTGCGGGGCAGCCGGAGATGGTGAAGTAGGCGGTGGGAGAATCCGCATCCATGCAGGTGTCTGTTTGTGCAGAAAGGCTGATGGTAAAAAGGGCAGATACCAAAGCAAGCATGTAATATTTGAAATGGCTCATGATGTTGTTTTTTACAAATTTGCTAAAATTTTGTTATCATGAAAAATAAAGTTTTCTGTTTTTTACACTTGTGCCTTTTTTGTCAGGGAGTGATGCTTTTGTCACGATTTTTGCTTGCTGCGCCGCAAAAATCCCGCCAAAAGCGTCCATGTGGTGTTTGTGTACCCACGGGTTTCGTTTCGAAAACAAGTTTTCTCACTACACCCGTGGTTATTCATGTTTGACCCCATTCGGGGTCGGTGGATTAAGTCACCTGCATTGTAGTATGTGGCTTAGGGTTCCGGCGGTAGCCAGATATATTGTCTGCATCCCGATAATAAATAATTTTACTTAATTATCACGAGTTTATCCTTTACGTTAATTTTATCGTTTACTCTTAGCGTATAATAATATAAACCTGTTGAGAATAAACTTTTATCATTAATAAAGGTGTGCTTGTTCTTAGGATTCAGATAAACTATTTGTGTCATAATTATTATGATTATTGAATTACTATTTTTGATACAAAGGTAACATTACCAGCGTACAACTTCAGCAGATAAATCCCTTTTGCCAAACCAAAAACATCCAACCGGTCAAGATCAGTGTCGTAAGACCTTAAAACATCTCCGTTAATTCCGATAATTTCTGCTTTTTCAATATGTTGCAGTGTCTGTCCAATGTTTATGTAATCTGTTGCCGGATTCGGATAGACATTTATTTCAAGCGAAGTCTTTTTTTTATCAACCGAAACCGGTTCTTCCCGTATTTTTGCAATAAAAACATCGGCACTGCCATAGCTTGTTACGCTGCTGTCCCCGAAAAACAAACTGTCATAAAATCTGCCTGTAATGTATAGATTTCCATTACTGTCCCTTGCTATGGAACGGCTATAATCGCCGTAGGAATGGTCGTTACCTGCTGTAAGACACCAAATAAGATTTCCATCTGTGTCAATTTTCATAACAAATATATCATAGCTTCCATTGCTTTGAACAGTTAAATCATCGTAAACTAATGAATCCATGAACCAACTTGTGACGTATACATTACCTTGTTCATCATTGACAATTGTTTTTTTCCACGCGTCATCTAAAGGGTAAACAGTAGCACCTATTTTTTTTGCCCAGATTATACTTCCATTTGGATTTAGTTTACAAATAAAATAATCCTCATCTCCACTGCTGGTCAACGTTATTCCATCGAAATAAGCTGTACCATAAAAATGACCATGTAAAAACAAATTATTATTAGGATCTGAAATAACAGAAATACCTCTGTCACGATCTATTCCACCAAATGAATTGACCCATTGTAAACCTCCTGTTGGTAAGTATTTAGCAACAAATACATCATAAGAGCCATTAGTTATAACAGAAGAATCAGAAGCATTAAAATATGCATTTGTATTAACTAATCCTGCAATAATGACATTTGAAAAACTGTCTATGCAAACAGAACGAGCTACATCATAATCTGAACTACCTGCTTGTACTACCCACTCGTAATTTCCATCAAAATCTAAACAAGCCAAAAAAATATCACTATTACCGTTGCTAATTAATAATGTTGAATCAAAGTAAATACTATCTCTGAATTCACCAGCAACATAAACAAAACTTTCTGAACAAGTAATAGACATGCCAGCATCAAGATCAATTCCTCCTGCAGATTTAATCCATACCAAATTGCCATTTACATCATATTTGCCGATAAATAGATCGCTACTTCCGTTACTTGTTAAAGAAATTGTGTCAATATAAGTTGTTTCAGTAAAATGACCTGTAATATAAATATTATTAAATATGTCACAAGTAATTGCGTGTACAGCGGAAGTTCTTGTTCCTGTTATCTTTCGTAACCAAATTATGCTACCAAGGCTATCATATTTTGCAATGTATCCCCCTCCCCAATATGTCATAGCAGTTAACTGCAAATCATCAAAAAAAGCAGTAGAATTAAATGACCCTCCTATAATAACATTACCATCAAAATCTGTAGTGATACAGTAACCACTATCATCGCTACTACCTCCTCCGGATTTAGACCAATCCCAAGCGACTGTTTGAGATAACGAGTTCATACTTATTATTACATTGATAGTAATTATTAATATAAGTTTTATTGACTTCATAAGAATACCTTTTTAAATTAGGTAAAAATGAAGGGAGGCAGCCTTGCTAACCGCATCCCTTAAATAATTACTTAATAATCATCTGTTTTTCCTTACCAACAATTCTGTCGTTAACTCTTAGCGAATAATAATATAAACCTGTTGAGAATAAACTTTCATCATTAATAAAAGTATGTTTGTTCTTAGGATTCAGGTTGTATTTAACAATCTGCTTTCCTTCAATGTTATAAATTGCAAGAACACATTTTGAATCGTCGGGGACATTATACTCAATCTCCATATTTCCATTGTTAGGATTCGGATAGAGTTTGATGAACTGATTAAGTTGTTTATCTGTTGCCGAATAATTATCATTCTCGCCGGATGGTATAATAAGGCTCTTATCGCTAAGCTCTTTTTTAATAGGATGCGGATAGTGTTCCGATTTTGCAAATTCAAGGGCTACCTGTGCTTTAGCAGAAATAATCTTTTGTGAATTAGCAACCTGACGAACTACATCCTCTTCAGGGGGTTCCATTTCATGAATACCCTTGCCATTTTCTTTCAAATCAGCCATAGTATTCATCATTTCAGCAAATTTCTCATCTTCTTCCATATCTAAAGTTTCATCCATGACATCATTTATCACATTCCGGCTTTCAGTCACCTCATCTTTTAACAGCAGTTCTTCAGCTAAGGCTTTCATAGATGGAATTAAATCAGATTGCTTTAATTCCTCTTTAGCAGCCGGTTTGTCATCATATTTCAACTGTTGCCTTACTTTCTCGTTTTGCAGCAACTGATTATCGCTTATCAGATCGGATATCTGTTCTTTAATATAATCCAAAGTCAGATAAGTTGGATCATTGTATTGAGCATCATCTATGACATTCTGAATTCCTGCAGGTAATGATAATTCATCAAGTGCTTTAACCACTACCTGGGGCAAAGGCGAATTGGCTACAAAAACTATTTTCAGGGTACCATAAGAAAGCGGAACAAACCTCTTGTTTAACAAAGCCAGCAAAGCTTCAGTTGATAAAGGCGAAGAAGCCAGCAGATGATTTTTCAATTTTCCATCAGAATTGGAA
>JBNGDT010000090.1:0-10009 GCA_049975305.1 Bacteroidales bacterium
GCCATCCGTAAATTCATCCGCTTATCAAAGTTTTACATTCGGGCGTTCTGTTGATATGTACACAAACGAATTTTCAGAAGACAACACCAGATCTTTGAACATGGATATTTCGGCGCAAATGAATTTATTTAACGGGTTTCAAAAATACCATAAAATACAAAAATCCATGCTGAATCTGGATGCCAGCCTGAAAAACCTTGAAAAAGCAAAAAACGACATAGCCATTGCTATTGCCAATGCTTTTTTTAATGTTTTGTATAACATGGAACTGGTTTCGACAAGCCTTGCCCAGGTAAGTACTACAGAAGAACAAGTATCAAATACGGAAAAACTTGTAAGCGCAGGTTCACTTGCCCGTGGTAATCTACTGGAAGTCAAATCACAGCTTGCCAACGAGGAACTTCAGCTTGTCAATGCAGAAAATGCACTTGACCTGGCCTATTTAAACCTACAACAATTACTTGAGCTTGACACGGTTAAAAACTTCAGCATCATGGCACCACAGATTGATGCCCTTGACGAAACACAACTGTTACCCGAGGTCTATCAGATATACCTTGAAGCCAAAATGAATATGCCTCAAATGGAAGCAGCCAGACTGGATGTTCAAATAGCGCTGGAAGACATTGCCATTGCAAGGAGCGGCCGCTATCCCAGCCTCAATTTATCAGCATCTTATGGCTCAGGTTTCAGTGATGCACGTCAGGAAATTGCTGAAATCATCCCTGCCAATCCGCTGCCTATTGGATACGCTGTCAGCCAGGAAGGCGGAGGGGAAATATTTGATGTTTATCAGTACAATTTTGATTATACCTACAACACCAAGCCATTTTCAGATCAGATACGTGATAATGCCAGCAAATCAATAAGCCTTGGCTTAAGCATTCCCATTTTTAACGGCTGGCAGGTAAATTCGTCTGTATCCAATGCAAAAATCAACCATCAGATAGCCAAATACAACCTCGAAAGTGCCAGGAAACAATTGCTCAAAGAAATTCAGCAGGCACATGCCGATGCCAAAGCAGCGATGAAAAAATACATCGCCACAAAAAAAGCCTTAGAAGCTATGCAGGAATCGTTTAAACATACTGAAAAAAAATTCAACATCGGCATGGTCAATTCACTTGAATACAACACAGCAAAAACACAACTTAACAATACAGAGTCGGAATTGTTAAGGGCTAAATATGAATTTGTTTTTAAACACAAAATACTGGATTTTTACCGTGGAATTCCTATTACATTAAGTGAGAAATAACATGAAAAAAACACAAACTAAAAAGAAAAAAACATGGATTCGTATTCTCATCGGATTGGCTGTCATTCTGGTCATTGTTGCTGCTATTGGGTCAAAAGCCGGTTGGTTTGGGCAGGAAACAGGACATAAAGTCTCGTGTACAGAAGTGAGCTCACGCACCATCACCGAAACCGTGACTGCCAACGGGAAAGTACAACCTGAAACCAAAGTAAAAATCAGCCCGGATGTATCAGGAGAAATCATTAAACTGGATGTTAAAGAAGGAGACAAGGTTGAAAAAGGGGATTTTTTACTGAAAATCAAACCGGATATTTATGAATCAAACCTGGACAGAGCCAAAGCTTCGCTGAATTCAGCCAAAGCTAACCTGGCCACATCCCGCGCCAGGCTGGAACAAACCAAAGCCCAGTTTAACCAGACAAAATTAAATTTTCAGCGACAGACAAAATTGTATGAAAACGGTACCATTTCGGAATCCGAATTTGAAAATGCACAAGCCTCTTATGAAATGGGCATGGCTGATGTGAACGCTGCCGAAGAATCAGTGAAAGCAGCCGAATTTTCTGTGCTTAGCGCCAAGGCCTCTGTACAGGAAGCGGCTGAAAATCTGAGAAAAACAAGCGTATATGCTCCCATGTCAGGCACCATTTCCATGTTGAATGTTGAAATTGGTGAACGCGTAGTGGGAACAGAAATGATGGCAGGAACTGAAATGCTCAGAATAGCTAATCTCAATGTTATGGAAGTGGTGGTTGATGTCAATGAAAATGATATCATCAAAGTGGAAAAACATGATACCGCTGACATTGAGGTGGATGCATACTTAAATAAAACCTTCAAAGGCGTGGTAACTGAAATTGCCAATTCTGCAACCACATCCGGCCTTGCTGCCGACCAGGTGACAAATTTTAAGGTAAAAATCCGGATTTTGTCATCGTCTTATGAGGACATGATGCACGAAGTACAACAAAGTCCTTTCAGGCCAGGCATGTCAGCCACTGTGGATATCCATACGGAAACAGCATATAACACACTGGCTGTACCCATTCAATCTATAACGGTAAGACCAGACTCTTCAAAAATTGATAATCCGCATGCTTCAGATAAAACAGGAGAAGTGTTGCAAACGCCTTTAAAAGAAGTCGTGTTTGTTTATAATGATGGCATAGTAAAGCAAACGGATGTTAAAACAGGCATTCAGGATACTGAATTCATCCAGGTAACATCCGGATTGGAACAAGGCCAGGAAGTAGTGAGTGCTCCCTACAGCCTGATTTCCAAAATCCTGAAAGACGGCATGCACGTGAAAAAAGTATCCGAATCGGAATTATACAAAAAAAATTGACATGCCGCGTATTTTGCACATTGAAACATCAGGAAAAACCTGTTCTGTAGCTATTTCAAAAGATGACAGCCTTACTGATTCCGATTCCATCAGTGAAGATAAAAGCCATGCCCGGCATCTGACTCCCATGATCCAGAGGCTTTTGCATCATAACAAACTGACATATAACGATTTGGATGTAGTGGCTGTGAGTGCAGGACCGGGCTCTTATACAGGATTGCGCATAGGTGTTTCTGTTGCCAAAGGTATTTGTTACGCTGCCGGCCTTCCACTCATCGCTGTTCCAACACTGGAAATTATGCTGAAACACCTGTTTACCAGCTTTGATAAAACATCTGATTTTGATTTGTTTGTTCCCATGATTGATGCACGGCGCATGGAAGTGTACCAGGCATGTTTCACATCAGATGGAAAAAGAATTTCCGATGTAAGCCCGCTAATTCTTAATGTAAATGCTTACAGAGACCAACTGGAAAAACACAAAATGTTGTTTTTTGGCAATGGCGCTGAAAAAGCCGAAAAAGTCATCACTCATCCCCATGCTTTTTTTATCCCTGGTGTTATGCCCGATGCAAGATATATGGTATCCGGAGCACTGAACCGCTTCCGGCACAAGAATTTTGAAGATGTGGCATACTATGAGCCTTTTTACCTGAAAGCTTTTCAGGCTACCACACCAAAAAACCTACTTTTTTAGTGATTGGAAGCGACCAGCTACACCTCAAAAAAAATATTTTTGTCACGATTTTTGCTGCGTACCAAGCAAAAATCCCGCCAAAAGGGTTCTTGTGGTATTTGTGTAACCCACGGGTTCCGTATCGGAAACAAGTTTCCTCACTACACCCGTGGTTATTCTTATGCGACCCCATTCGGGGTCAAAATATGGTGCGGTATCTGTTGGCTTCAGTTCCGGTGGAATTCGAGACATTTCTGCCCCAAGGCAGAAAAACCGGCAGTAACCCTGCTCCATGATTTTTTTTACTTTTGCATCATGAAAGAAAACAAATCCTATTATATAGAAACATTAGGTTGTCAGATGAACATTGCCGACAGTGAAGTTGTAGCTGCTGTTTTGTATGAGGCAGGTTATTTACGCGTACTACAACCTGAAGCTGCCGACCTGATTTTACTGAATACCTGTGCAGTACGTGACAATGCAGAACAACGGGTATGGAATAAATTACAACATTTCAAAGGTCTCAAAAAAATACACACATCCCTGAAAATAGGTATTCTGGGGTGTATGGCACAGCGTGTAGGTAACGACTTTGAGCAAAGCAAAATTGTGGATTTCATTGCAGGACCTGACAGCTACAGGAAATTACCGGATCTGATACAACAAAGCTTAACAAAACATTTTGCATCTGGCATTGAATTAAGCAGAACAGAAACATATAACAATATGTTACCCCGGCGGCTGGATACAACAGCCATAAGTGGTTTTGTAAGCATCACACGCGGATGCAATAATTTCTGCTCATACTGCATTGTGCCTTATACCCGCGGACGGGAACGCAGCCGCAATCCCAGCGATGTGCTGAATGAAATAAATGACTTGCAGCAAAAAGGCTACAAAGAAATTACCTTGCTGGGGCAAAACGTTAACTCTTACCACTGGGAACACGAGCAACAATGCACAGGGTTTCCTGAATTGCTACAAATAGCAGCTAAACAGTTTCCTGACCTGCGCATACGATTTACCACATCCCATCCCAAAGACATTTCTGACGCGTTGATTGAAACCATGGCAACCCATAAAAACATCTGCAATCATGTACACCTGCCCGTACAATCGGGGAGCAATGATGTTCTGAAAGCAATGAACCGTGGATACACACGCGAATGGTACCTTGACAGGATAAATAAAATCAAAACAGAAATTCCGGGTTGTGGTTTAAGCACCGATGTTTTTGCAGGCTTTCCGGGAGAAACCGAAGCCGATCACCAACAAAGCCTGAGCCTGATGGAACAGGTTAAATTTGACTCGGCTTTTATGTTCAGGTACTCCGAAAGACCAGGAACTTATGCAGCAAAACATTTGAAGGATGATGTGCCTGAAAAAACCAAAATCCGGCGCTTAAATGAACTCATCCGGCTTCAGCATCAGCTATCGCTGGAAAGCAACAAAAATGAAACCGGCAAACTAGTTGAAATTCTGATTGAAGGCAAATCAAAACGCTCCGACAAAGATGTGTTTGGCAGAACCGAAACCAATAAACTTGTTATTGTACCTGACAACAATTATAAACCAGGTAATACTATTAAAGTTATCATTGAATCATATACATCAGCAACCTTATTTGGAAAAACAATACCTTAAATCCGCAAGTGGTTTGCATAACGAAGGGCTAAAATATATGGCGTACAGTTTAGCAATGTAGTAGTAAACCACTTGCGGATTTAAGGTAATATAAGCATGGAAAATAAAATTGAACATTTCAGGCAGTACCGTGAAAAAATGAACGCAGCCATCCTGGAAAAAGACAACATGGTGATTAAGCGTATATTTAACCTGGATACCAATGTATTCCGTGAAGGTTCGCCTGATCAACAAAGCAAAGAATTAATCGGCTTGTGTACTTCACTGGTATTGCGATGTGATGATTGTGTAAAATATCACCTCGAACAGTGTTTTAAATTAAAAATTTCGACTACAGTACTTATGGAAGCCATGTCAATAGCCAACGTAGTGGGAGGTACAATCGTTATTCCCTACATCAGGAGCGCTGTTGAATATTGGGATATGCTTCAGAAATATTGATTTTTGGTGTAATAATTGCATTGTACCTGATTATTATTAAATTTGTTACCAATCAAAAAAAACAGGGTTATGAAAAACATAGTTGTTTTATTGTTGCCTGTGTTACTGACACTTAATAGCCTGGCTGAAATTACCCGCGTGGAAGGCATCTTTCAGGGTAAAAACTTATTTGTTCAAAACTCCCTTGTTGATGATAAGAAAGGTGAATTTTGCATCAAAAGCGTGACCATAAACGGAGAAGAAATACCCGATGAAGTCCGCTCCAGTGCTTTTATCATATCGCTTGACCGCATGGGACTGGAACTCGGTGAAAAAATCACCATCGTGTTCAGACATGAAAACAATTGTGCCCCGCTGATCATCAATCCAGAAGTGCTGAAGCCCCTAAGCACCTATAAAATCAAAAAACATGAAATAATAGGAGATTATCTTGTGGTTGAAACCACCAATGAATCAAGCAAACTCACTTTTTACGTGGAAGAATACCGGTGGGACAGATGGTTGTCAATTGATGAAATACAAGGCGAGGGTGGACCCGGTGATAATACCTACAAAATCAGGATTTATCCTCATAACGGTACAAACATGTACCGGCTGAAACAGATTGATCACCTGAACAGGGTGCATTACTCTGACACCATGGAATACTACCTTGACGTTGAAAAAGTAAAGCTTAAAACACCCGGCAGGATCAAAGATGAAATTGTCTTTTCAAAAGAAACACTGTATGAACTATATAATAGCTTTGGTGAACGGGTGCGTTTTGGTGGTGGTTCTGTTATCAATGTGTTTGACCTTCCAAAGGGTTTTTATTTCCTCAGTTTTGGGAATAATGTGGTGGAAATTGAAAAATACTGATTGTCTTATTTTACCTTAAATCACTTGCGGATTTAAGGTTATGCATAAACTGACTTTGATAATTTGTTTTATACAGACTATCATCAGTTACATCAGGAGAATGGGCGTACATGATACGCTCTTGTCTTTATTAGATAAATTATTACCATGGATGGGATTGAAAATAAAATATTCAATGTTCGTAATGACCATGAGTTTACCTCGTTAGCACTTGACATATTCAGGTTCCAGGCCACCCGGAATCCCGTTTACCGCCGGTTTATTGCCCATCTTAATACAAACGTATCACAGGTTTCTGCATTGTCAGAAATTCCGTGTATGCCTGTTGATATGTTTAAAACGCATGAGGTTAAAACGGGGAATTTTACCCCTGAAATCACATTTATAAGCAGTGGCACAGCGGGATCGGAACGGTCGGCACATCATGTAAAAAGCACGGGCTTATACCGGAAAAGTGTCACCAATGGTTTTGAACTGTTCTATGGTGATCCTTCGCGGTATGCTGTTTTTGCCTTGCTACCCTCCTATCTTGAACGGGGAAATGCATCCCTTGTCTATATGGCAAAAACGCTGATGGAATTCAATCCGGACAATTGCGGGGGCTTTTATTTGAAACACAATGACAAGCTAAACAAAGCCATTAAAGAAGCTGAAGCCAAGGGTTATCAACCCCTGTTGCTGGGTGTAAGTTTTGCCTTGTTAGAGATGGGCATGCATACCAACATTGACCTGACAAATACCATCATCATTGAAACCGGGGGCATGAAAGGCATGCGCAAAGAAATGATCCGCGACGAGCTACATGATCGAATAAACCACACTCTTCATCCCCGGACCATAGATTCTGAATATGGCATGACAGAGATGTTGTCACAGGCATATAAGAAAGGCACCGGCAATTTCCTGACGCCACCATGGTTGAAAATCTGCATCCGCGACATGCATGACCCGTACAAATATATTCCTGAAGGCCGTCAGGGACTTGTCAACGTCATTGACCTAGCTAACGTGTATTCCTGTGCTTTTCTGCAGACCAGTGATGTGGGAAAAATCACACCGGATGGCTTTACCATTTCGGGCAGAATGGATACCAGTGACATCAGGGGATGTAATTTGATGGTGTGATAAAAAACAAGACCACCTTATTCAGGTAGTCCTTTAGTTGACCTGCCAGGGCTTGAACCCGGAATTCAAGAACCAGAATCTTGCGTGTTGCCAATTACACCACAGGTCAATGTGTTTTTAAAAAGTTGTCCGACCAGGACTCGAACCTGGAACGGCTGCACCAAAAACAGCTGTGTTGCCATTACACCATCGGACAATACGTTTCCTTTCGGAGATGCAAAAATATGCAAATTTTATTAATTCCAAAAAAAATAATGCTTCTATTTTTTTAAATTGAACAATTGTTTTGAGCCGGACTTTGCTTATGATATCATTTTGACTGTATGCTTTGCACAGTACCATAATGCATTGCGGCTTTGATCTGTGATGTACATAAGTCAGTAAATATTTTCATATTCCTATATATTTGTTATTTTTGGGTATGGATCGGGAGAGAAATCACAACTGGCATGCTTTAAAAACCTTGCCCCACAAGGAGAAGCAGGTATTGTGTGAGCTGGAAACAAAAAACTTTACGTGTTATCTACCGCAGATTTGTTGCTTAAATGCTTCAAAAAAGCGATATACGCGACCATTAATTCGTGGTTATGTAATGGTCAGGGCGTGCTGGCAGAATTTTAAAAAGTTACGTTATATCCGTGGTAGCAAAGGCTTGTTAAGCATAAACGGAAAACCCGGGAAAATAACCGACAAGGAAATGGATTTTTTCAAACAGGTCTGCGGAGATGCTTCCTATAAGCCGGAAATGGAAAATTACCGTGCAGGAGATAAGGTTAAAATCCTCTCGGGTGCGTTGAAAGGCCATACCGGAGTGGTGACTTCTAAAAACAGGAATAAAATCGGCATTGATTTGTGCCAGGGCACTTTCAGGGTATGGATAGAGGCCGGAAATGCCATATTTGAACCCGTTTAAGGCGCGGACAGCCCGTGATTGCAATGTAGCTTTTAACCATGCTGGTCTGCACACAGCAGTTCAGTGTTTTGACACCTGCACAAGCAAAACGTGATCGGGATAAATCAAGAAGGCTTTTGCATATAACAGGGAAATATTTTATGATTATTGCTTTCAATACTTACATTTTTATTAGTTTTGACATAGAATTATATGAAACAAGATCGTGTTATTTTTCATTTCTGTGGTTCTTCTTACATTGAAGGGACGAAGCGGAGCTATGTTTATAATCGATGATACGAACAGAAAAAATACATCACCGGGGTGAAAGCCGGCTAAAGCTTATGTTTGCTTATGACCGGGACTTAATACGGCAGATTAAGCAAATTGACGGTGCCCGGTGGAGCCAAACACACAGAGCCTGGCATGTGCCCTATTGTGCACAGGCGTTTAAGGATTTGCGCAGCCTTTTTCCCGGGATAGAAATTGCTAAAAACAGCGCCCCGGATGTTGATTTGGAGGTATTTGAAAAAAAGATGATTTTACGCATGCCCATCAATGAGGCAGACATTGAATTTGTCAAATCAATAAATTTCAGCCGGTGGGTTAAATCAAAAAACCATTGGGAAATCACCAATTACGGTGATAATCTGAAAAAGCTCAGGCGGCATTTTGGTGCCCGCTTGCAGGAAAACGACAGGCAGGATGAAACATTGGAAAGGACTATCGGGAACATGTCTCATCCCAAAAAACCGGTTGTTTTACCTGCCGCTACGCCATACGTTCATGCATGCATTGACAAATTTAAAAAGTGGCTCAGGTACCGGCGATACAGTGAATCAACGGTTAAGAGTTACTCACAGGCGATAAAAAGCCTGATGACCTATGTGTCACCCAAAAAGGCTGAAGCTGTTACTGAGGATGATGTTGTGGATTTTATTCACGGGTATTTGATCCATAATGGTTACAGCCACACTTATCAGAACCAGGTTATTAACGCAGTAAAACTGTTTTTTGACAAGGTATATCAAACGGAGTTTGATATTGAAAAGATCGAGCGTCCCCGGCGTGAGCATAAATTGCCCAATGTTTTAAGCTGCAATGAGATAAAGCGGCTGATTGATCCAATCCCCAATATAAAACACAAGACAGCGCTGAGTTTGATCTATGCCTGCGGATTACGGCGCAGCGAGTTGCTGAACATCCGACTTAGCGATGTTGATTCAAAGCGTCATTTGCTGATCATTCGCCAGAGCAAAGGCAATCGCGACAGAACGCTGCCAATATCGGATAATATTATTGGTATGCTCCGGGATTATTATGTGTTGTATCGTCCAAAAACATGGTTGTTTGAGGGGGCGACACAAGGCAAGCAATACAGTGAAACGAGCCTGGAAAAGATACTTAAAACAGCATGTACGCGGAGCGGAATAGACAAGCGTGTCACATTGCATTGGTTGCGACATTCCTATGCAACTCATTTACTGGAGGCCGGCACAGGCTTACGGTACATACAAGAGTTGCTGGGCCACAAGAGTTCAAAAACCACAGAAATATACACACATGTCACAGAGAAGGACTTAAAGAAAATACGCAGTCCATTTGACGATTTGTTTAAAAAATAATTGATATATTTGTGAATAAACCTTAACAAAAGGTGTGGATATACACCCGTCAATGAAAAATATAAGCACTTTTTGTGTGGGGATAAACGAGTTAGGTGCAAGCAGCAGAATTGTGAATAAGAGTAAAAGGAAATTTTAAATAAAT
>JBNGDT010000091.1:0-9910 GCA_049975305.1 Bacteroidales bacterium
GCTCAATGACCAATTCTGAAGAATTTGCCACCATAAATGAAATTTCTGTCTCAGCACTGTTATTAAACACATCCCACACTTTCAAATGCAGATTATGCATACCGGCATCCAAATTCTGGAAAGGATAGGTAACAATGCCTGACTGATATGAATCAAGGTCAGCCTCGTAGAAGTCATTTAAAATGATGGCATCAGCAGTGTTGTTATCCAGTACAGCAACAATGTCATGGCCGATGCCATTACCAACCGTGTTGATTCCGGATTCATCATAAACAAAAGCAAGCATATCCGGACTTTCGTCGGTGATACCACCATCCACAAAATCTGTATTGTTCATATACAATTCAATATCAGGCCCCCATACATCATTGGCCATGTTGTCACTACTGCCCCCAATGATCAATTGATCAAAAAAGCCGTGTGCATCAGAATTGTCAGATTCAGCATAATAACTGATCTTTCCGTTATCAAAATAATAGGCAATGTCCACCGGCACAATAAATTCAAAAGAAAAATACCCATTTTTTATACTGGCTTTTCCAGCATATAATATATTTTTTTGTTCTTTGTAAGGATATGGCGGATCATCATCATTGCCCATAGTGGTATATTCCATCACCTTATCAAACACAGTGGAATACAAAATTCCATTATAATCTGTCATTATATTGCCTGCTCTGTCCTCAATATGGCCGGAAACCGAAATATGGCTTGCTGCAGCAGCCGTATCAGTAAAAACGGAAACATCCATCCCATTTACAGAGTCTGTTTTTACAACATAGTGAGGGATGGCTAATTTAAGAGCAGGATCGCCAAGCAAAACAAAATTCCGTTTGTTGTTAGAATCTCCTGCATTGTTCTTGGTGTGCATGATATTTTCACCGAGGGCATAGAGTTCGTGGTTTTCATCGCGTTTAAACACCTGGCGGTAAAACTCTTGATTAAGGGTAAAATTGGAACCTGAATATACCATTCTTGAGGTGGTTAACAAGCCGATGCCACCACCTTCAGGATTCAATAAAATTTGTTCGCCTGCCGATGTAAATTCATAATCATCAAACCGGCTAAACTCACAGGTTGCAGTAAGAAATAGCGGTAATCTGTTAAGGTTATTCCATGAATTGATCTGGCTCAGGGTTACAACCGCTTCATGGGCAAGTGAGTTTTCATTTCCATGTCCGGAATAATTTATAATCAGTGCTCCTTTTTCAACACGTTCATCAATGGCTTGGTTAACAGCCGGATACCTTTCCCCTTGTACTGTAGATATCTGTTCATAAGCATCAAGCAATATTTTTCTTGCATTAAATTCAGGAAAATGCTCCATTATGGTATCTCCCATTTCATCAGCTTGCATCTGGTGAGAATTTGAATCTTCATCATCACCTATAAAGCAAATGATATTCCGCCATGAGCCAAAACTATCAGGTTGTACATAACTGAATATTTTTTCAACTACATTTTCAGCCTCTGCCTGCGATTTTACGGGCAATCGGCCAATTCCAACATCAATGCCTTCACTGCCGGACACTGTACCTTCATTATCATCGAGCAAACCAAAAAAATCATCACTAACAAAGGACATTGTAGGATGTAGGCCATTGTCTGACTGATATGTCAGTATATAATTAGTATTGGGGCTTGTGGTTTTTTTATTGTCATAACTCCCATCGCCAAAGAGCAACAAATATTTTGGCATGTCTGATTCAGAAGCGGCTTTATCATACAGCATTTTCATAAAATCCCGTATAGCAGCTACATCAGGTGTGCCTGATGAAAATTCGTTGAAAATTTCCTCCTGATCAACAACGATGGTATTCAAGCCGTGCAGCGATTGATGAAACTCAGCGAGTTGATTGGCATATTCTGTAAACAAACTGTTTGTCACAATGACATAGTCCACATTTGAATATCCATGCAAATTCTGATTGCTGACATAACCAAGTTTTTCACTGCCATCTATCTGTGGCGTGCTGTAAGATGCATTCACATCAAACACAATATATTCATGCAATTCATTACTTTCGGCTGTGAATTTCATCTGTCCGCCGGCCAACTGGTCAGGGACAATTTCATAAGCATTCACAGGATTCGTAATGTCCAAAACCACACAATTGCTATTCACCCCCTTTATTGAATATTGTGTTACATTACCACTTCCCACAGTGCGGGAATCACGAAACCGCAGGCTGTTTCCCTGTAAACTAAGCCAGGCACGTGCATTGATTGTCAGGTAATCCAACCAACCCTCAGAACCAGTATTTGGGAACAGGTATTCTATTTTGATGACATTACTTGTCTGGGGGGTAAAAGAAATTTGTTCTTCAGTTATTTTTGCATAATAATCTGTAGATGATCCCGATATGGCATTTATATAATCTGAATAAGTGGAATTTCCGTTAATGGTTATCTTAAAACGGCTGGTTTGTTGTGAACGTGCAGCAAGCGAAGTGTATAATATAGCTGATTCACTGTTATCCACAGATGGAATACTCATATTAAAAGTATATGACGGGTAATAATTAAAATGACGCCAAAACCACTGCCGGCCGGATTTAATGAGATTAACGCTGTCTTTTTCCAAAGTACCATAATAATCATAGGCATTTGTGAATTTGTTTGGAGTTAATGTTTCAGAAGCCGATTCAACAAAAAGAGCTCCATTAGCATCAGAAAGGAAGTAATAAGCATAGTCTGAATAATTATGTATATCATGTTCATACACGCCTTCTCCTTTATATTCATGGCTGTTCGGTCCTTCAAGATAAACCAGGTAAGCATCCCCGGAATCAAAAGTACCATTTCCGTTGTTGTCCTGTAAATAAACAGGCCTTTGTGGAATGTCATCATACCTTGAAACCGCATTTTTCTTGGGCACCATACCGCCATATCCAAAAACGCCAACTTGCGCCGGGTTATTAAACCCCATTGAAGATATAACACTGTAAGGCAATTTATACATTCCAGAACTTGCCACCCTGATTTTGTACCACTCTCCGGTTTTCAGCACAGAATTATCAGCATATTGACGTTGGGATTTATAAACAGGGATATTTTCATATCTTATATTAATGGAAAATTGTGTCAATTTCTCCGGTTCTCCGGTTTCAGGACTTATTCTTAGGGGCACAATATTGATATGTGTATTTTGAGTTTTTCTGATTACACTCCTATTAATAGTAAGCTTAAATTGATCCGGCAATTTTACATCATGTTGTTTAATCAAGATTTTTTCTTTTTCACTGAGCGGTTTAACTTCAAAGTTTTCCCATGAAAAGCCGATTACGTCAATGTTTTTCTTTTTTAGTTGATGAAAATACACCGGAATTTCTTCCTGATCATAATAGACTGCGCCTTCAAAAGCAAGCCTTTCTATGTATGTTGCAGAATCTAATTTGATCTTTTGGATGTCATTCCATTTGATCTTATCAGAAAAATTATAATTTTGTGCCTTTAATGAAGTAAAGAAACAAGCAATGACAATCAAAAAAATCCAAAATGTTTTTTTCATGATAATTAAAAATAAACACCTATTTTCGTTGCGAAATAAATAAATTTTAATGATTAATTTTTTTAAACGATAAATTTATTGTATTATTGTAACTATGTTTTGATTTTAAAAATAATTGTTTGTATAATTGCACATTGTGGAACAATAGCAACAACATGATTAAACGAATTTTATTAATCCTAACGATCTGCCTTATTGGCTTCAGCGGCAAAATAACTGCACAGGATGCACATTTTTCGCAATTCTTTGCAAACCCGCTGTATTTGAATCCTGCCTTTACGGGCTCTGACAGATGTCCTCGTGTAAATTTGAGTTATCGCAATCAGTGGCCTGCCCTGGGGCAAACCTATGTAACCTATAGCCTGTCGTACGACCAGCATGTGAATGTTCTAAAAGGCGGTGCAGGTTTATTATTGATGAACGATGTACAGGGTGACGGAACCATTACAGCAACAACCCTTGCAGGCATGTATTCATACACATTACCTGTTACAAGGCGTTTTGCCATTGCAGGTGGTTTCCAGGCTGCATTTATTATAAAAACAATAGAATGGAATTTTATTTTTCCGGATATGATACATCCCTTGTATGGTCCTATATATGCAACAAATGAAGATGCCAGTATTGTGGATGATACCAAGAATTATTTTGATTTTTCAGCGGGGTTTGTGGGTTTCACTGAAAATACATTTTTCGGATTTGCTGTTCATCATCTTACCGAACCGGCAGAATCATTCCTGAGAGGTAGTGATGCAGTGCTTCCACGTAAATTTACTGTACATTTTGGAACTGATATTCCCATCAATGCAAAAGATTTCAGAAGGGGTGAATTGTCAATTGCACCACAACTATTGTTCCACCAGCAAGGTGATTTTCAGCAATTCAACTGGGGTGTATATGTAAACAGAAAATCCATAGTTGCAGGTTTCTGGTTAAGACAAAATTTCAATTTCCATTACGATTCATTTATTATGTTGGTCGGTTTCAGACAGGACCAGATTAAAGTTGGATACAGCTATGACCTGACCGTATCAAAATTAAAAAATTCAACACTCGGTGCTCATGAAGTAACATTTGGCTTTACATTTAATTGTAATCCGCCTAAATCTAAATACAGGACAATAAGTTGTCCGTCATTTTAGTTATATAATGTGTAAACAAAATTTAGTGTCATGAAAAATATTATCCGTCTCTCAATGCTTGTGATCTTTGGTGCGCTTTTACTGGCATCATGTCAAAAAGAAGCATCAAATACTACAGGATGGTATTACAATGATCCCCGTTTCGGCGGTTTTCAAAATCATCCTGGTTATCAACAAGAAACAGGTCCAGGCCTCATTTTTATCGAAGGGGGTACCTTTGCCATGGGGCGTACTGAACAAGATGTAATGTTCGAATGGAACAATACACCACGACGTGTTACCGTTTCTTCCTTTTATATGGATGAAACCGAAGTCACCAACCTTGACTACAGGGAATACCTTTACTGGCTTCAGCACGTTTATGCTACAGACTTTAGGTACATTTACCGTCAGGCATTACCTGACACGTTGGTATGGCGTGAGCGACTGGCATATAACGAGCCTATGGTTGAAATGTACCTCCGCCATCCGGCTTATGAACAATATCCCGTCGTAGGTGTCAGTTGGAGGCAAGCCAGAGATTATTCATCCTGGCGTACTGACAGGGTTAATGAATTTATCCTTATCAGGGAAGGCATACTTGACCCGTATGCTGCTCCGCAGGATCAGTCAAAACATTTTAATCTGGATGCCTATCTTGTGTATGCCGATAACCTTGACCTGCATATTGATGAAACAGGGCGCGGCCCGGATGGAAAAGTTGAAAAATTATACAAAGACCCCTCCACATTAAAAGAAGGACGCCGTGGAGGTGGTGGACGTGGTGGACAAGGTGCATTTGCCGATGACCGCAGGTGGGTAACTTTGGAAGATGGCATTTTCCTCCCCCGCTACAGGCTCCCAACAGAAGCTGAATGGGAATATGCTGCACTGGCCTATATAGGAAATCATTACAAGGAGAGAATTTATGAACGCCGTCTGTATCCATGGAATGGTCATTATATACGAAATGACAGCCGTACTCAGGACCGCGGGCAAATTATGGGTAACATCATGAGGGGCCGTGGTGATAACATGGGGGTTGCCGGTGCTCTGAATGATAAAGCTGACATTAGTGCTCCCGTAAGAAGTTACTGGCCCAATGATTTTGGATTGTACTGTATGGCAGGCAATGTCAATGAATGGGTAATGGATGTATATCGTGATCTCACCTTTTCCGATATGGCTGAATTCCGCCCCTTCCGTGGCAATGTATATACTGAACGGCAAATCACAATAGACCCCAACGATGGTATGATTGAACTTACCCCTGAAGCTGAAGATTATTTTGATGTAACAGGAAAAATCCTTAAAAAACCCGTCGATGCCGAACATGCTTACAACAGGGATAATTATACAAGAGCTGATAACAGAAATTACCTAGATGGAGACATTGAATCCCTCATCCCTGCTGCAGGAGAAGACTGGTGGAATGAACCTGAACGTTATTCTGAGTACGTTGAATATGATGAGGATTCCACACCTCTTATTAAATCCACAAATGCCATGTATTATGATGGCGACTGGGCAAACACAGAATGGGGACAAGGTAAATATGATCCTACAAATCCCAAAGAAAACAAAGGAACAGGTATGACTTCCCTTGTTACTGACCGTGCCCGTGTATATAAAGGCGGCTCGTGGAAAGATCGTGCATACTGGATGACACCGGGATCACGCCGGTTCCTGGACGAAAAGAAATCCAGAGCTGACCTGGGGTTTCGTTGTGCTATGACACGCGTTGGGTCACCGACACTCGAAAAATAATGTAAGCTTAAGTAATAATTTCAACCCCATGTTAGTTAATTACATGGGGTTTTCTTTTTAAAAATATGGTAACTATTTCAGGTATATATAATTGTCAATACCTGTTACTGCAAAGACGCAGACCCGTCTGTCGCCGGGCAGGGAAATGGAAAAAAGATGAATTGGTCACATAGACAGTTAATACATGGTTGTTTTGAACCATATAAGGGATTATAAGGTCATATAAGTTTTTTTATAACATATTTTAAACCTTTGCGTCTTTGCGGTGAATGTTTAGTTTTGTTGATATGCCTTTATATTTGTTCACACTTATTCACACTTATTAGTTACAAAATATGAACACCCAAACATTGTACGATATTTTTGCTCATTCAGAAGGAGTTTGTACTGATACAAGAAACATTACTCCCGGTGTTGTATTTTTTGCATTAAAAGGTGATAATTTTGATGGAAATAAATTTACTGCAGAAGCCATTGAAAAAGGCGCTACTTATGCGGTGATTGATAATGCTGATTATCAGATAAAAGGAAAAACACTCCTTGTGAAAGACAGTTTAATTGCCTTACGAAAACTGGCACAGTTACATCGCCGGAAGATCAAAGCAAAAATAATTGCCATTACAGGAAGCAACGGAAAAACAACTACAAAAGAATTGATTTATTCCATCTTAAAAACGCAATATCAAACCACAGCAACTATCGGAAATCTAAACAATCACATTGGCGTTCCGCTGAGCATTCTCAATATCAAACCAACAACAGAATACGGGATAATTGAAATGGGTGCAAATCATCCGGGTGAAATTGCACGCCTGTGTGAAATATCTCAACCAGATTTTGGACTTATAACCAATGTGGGGAGAGCACATCTTGAAGGCTTCGGGTCTTTTGAAGGTGTGATGAAGGCAAAAGCTGAACTATACAGGTATCTTGAGAAAACAGAAGGCATCAGTTTTATCAATCAGGACAATAATTTACTCATTGATTTGATCGGCGAACAAAAAACCATATCATACAGCTTCACTTCCGGAAATGCATTCTGCCATGGCCATTATTTTACAAGGAATGGCTATGTTGGCATAGATTGGGAAACTGATAACATGGGCGGAGAATGTATTTCACGGTTATTTGGTTCATACAATGCTGAAAACATCCTTTCTGCAATATGCATTGGGGCTAACCTGAAGGTTCCCGGAGATAAAATAAACAACGCCATAGAACATTATACACCGGGAAATAAACGTTCTGAAATAAAAATTACAGATAAAAATGAACTTTTGCTTGACATGTATAATGCCAATCCCACAAGCATGGAACTTGCCATACAGCATTTTCACAACACCAACAAATTGCAAACGCTGATATTGGGAGACATGAAAGAGTTAGGCACTTTTTCGGAACAGGCACATCGTGACATACTTGATTTGGTTAACCAGCTGGGATTTAATGATGTTTATTTGTGTGGTCCAGAGTTTTATAAATTTAAAGATGCTTATAATTACACATTTTTACCTGACACAGAAAGCCTTCAACATCAAATCAAAAAAGACAAGCTCAACAAACGCAATATTCTCGTAAAAGGCTCCAGGGCAATGCAACTGGAAAAAATACTTCCTTACCTTTGATTTGGGAACTACCCGGCAAAAACATTTCTTATAATAACAGTTCAATTTACAAATTTTAAACCTTTTCGATTTTGCGGTGAGGAGCTACTTTTGCTGATACTCTCAAATAACTCTTTCTAAATGTAAAGTTATCTTTTTTGTAGTTCCCGTGTTTTTTTCATGGGCGGGTACTGATTAATTACAAAAAACTTATTTTAACCTTATAATCCCTTATATGGTTCAAAGTAACTGTTTTTAATTGATTGGTTCCCGAAGTGAATCAGACAAAAAACTTTTCAACTTTCGCAATTGATCCCGGCAGAGTGAAAACAACCACTTTATCCCCTTTCATAATGTGGGTATCGCCAGTAGCAATAAAACTTTTTTTACCCCTGACAACACCACCAATAATGGCATTTTTAGGGAAGTCCAGGTTACGAAGAATATCTTTGGTTATTTTTGCTTTTTCTTTCACAACAAATTCCAACAATTCAGCATCTGTGCTAGTAAGGCATCTTATTGAAGACACTTCAGCATGCATGGTAAAAGAATAAATGCGGGAGGCAGCACTGAGTTTCTTATTAACAATGGAGTCAATGCCCATTTTTTGAGCAAAATCAAAATAATCAAAGTTTTCAATCTCAGCGATGGTTTTTTTAACACCCAATTTCTTAGCCAGCATACATGATAAAATATTGGTCTCTGAATCACCTGTAACAGCAACAAAGGCGTCCATCTCTTTAATGCCTTCTTCTTCCAGTAATTCCATATTGCGGCCATCCCCATGAATGACAAGACAATTGTCAAGCCTGTCGGCAAGATCAATGGCTTTGTTTTCATCTTTTTCTATGAGCTTTATTTTACAATACCTTGACAATTCGTTGGCTACTTTTTCGCCTATGCGGCTTCCGCCCAGAATCATGACATTATCGAATTTATCTTTTTGCTTACCAGCATATTTCTTCAGGTTGTCAGCCCCTTCATGGCTGGTAATAACATGTACATAGTCACCGGCACGTAACACATCATTTCCTGAAGGAATAACGGTTTCACCGTTTCGCGAAATCGCAATAGCACGGTAATCATTAGACTTGATTAATTCCATTGCTTCTTTTAGGGTTTTATTGATTATGGGAGCATCTTCGGGTAAATGAACAACAAGAAGATTCAAACGTTTGTCAGAAAAATCAAAAACATGGGTGGTTCCTGTCTCATATATCAAACCTATCACTTCCTTAGCAGCGATTTTTTCGGGATAAATCATCCTGTCAACCCCCATGTTGATGAAATGCAACTTGCGGATGGGATTGATGTATTCAATGTTATCAATACGTGCAATTGTTTTTTTGGCTCCCAAACGTTTTGCCAACATAGCTGACAGCAAATTGACCTCCTCAGAATGAGTAACAGCAATAAATAAATCGGCAGAACTCACTTTGGCTTCTTCAAGTGTTTTGAAGGAAGAACATGAGCCATTTATGGTTATTAAATCATATTGTTGTTCTATAATATTTAGATTGTCTTTGTCTGTATCAACAACAATGGTATCATGATTTTCCTTTGTCAACATTTGTGCGAGGTATTTGCCAACCTCTCCTGCTCCTGAAATTATTATTTTCATAGTCAAATATAATAGCAACGTTTATTTAAACACACAAATTTAATCATTCACAGCTTTCAATAAATATTATCAGCCTGCAAATCTACAATAAAAGCTCCATTTTCAACAACATCATGAACAGGAATATTGTGTTTTGCCATAATCTTTTTGAGGTTTTCCTTCTTGTAACGGGGATAAGATGAATCCAAAATAAGTGTTTCAAAAGAAAACAATTTAGGTAATGATTCAGCATCCACATCAGCACCAGCTGACAAAACGAGATAATCCAGATCCATCGGATTCTGAC
>JBNGDT010000092.1:0-9893 GCA_049975305.1 Bacteroidales bacterium
AAATTTTTGCCAAGTTTGTAATAATTTATTATTTTTGTTTGCAGAATTATGTTATGATAATAGGGAAATCAATTTTTAGAAGACCCTTTATTTTTAAATTAAGGATTTTTTTTAAAATTTTACTTTCAGTGATTTATTCAGCAGCATAAAAATCATTAAAGCCATTACTTCCACCCTAACCCCGAAGGGGTGACACCGCTTTATTCGTACCAGTAAAGTTTCACCTAAAAACTGACAGGTTATTCTGCTCATAAAACAGCAGTCTTACTCAAATTCCACATCCATTGGCATTCTTGCCTGTACACCTTTATCAAGTTCTTTAAAGGTTTTAATGCGGTTGATGGTTTTGTTATCAACACCGGGTAGGGTTTTCATAAAATCTAGTCCGGTCTGAAACTTATATTCAATCAGGAGTTGTTCCATAAAATCTTTAACTTTCGGGCATTCCTGAATTTTATAATCTTCAATCTCTGCCAGTTCGGCGGCTTTTTCAACAGCTTGTTCAAGGCCGCCCAATTCATCAACCAGGCCAATTTCAAGTGCATTTTCACCTGTCCATACTCTGCCCTGTCCAATTTCATCCACTTCAGCTTTTGTCATATTTCTGCCTTCAGCCACGCGGGATATAAACACATCATAAAAATCTTCCACCATATTCTGCATATATGCAGATTCCTGCTCATCAAAGCTACGGGCTAAATTCCCCATATCCGCATGGTCATTGGTATTGACAACCTCAACGTTGATACCAATTTTTTCATTCAGCAATTCCTCTGCAGAAAACATCAGGCCAAATACACCGATTGAGCCTGTGAGTGTTGTTGGCTGTGCATAAATGTAGTCAGCGGGACATGAAATGTAATATCCGCCTGATGCTGCCAGATTCCCCATGCTGACAACAACGGGTTTATCTTTTTTTGCCAGCATTAGTTCACGCCAGATAATTTCTGATGCCAGTCCGCTTCCCCCGGGAGAATTTACTCTGAGCACAATGGCTTTGACATTGTCATCTCTCCTTGCTTTACGCACGGCATTAGCAAAACGTTCTCCTCCGATGCTTTTTTCATCGCCATTTCCCATGACAATGTTGCCTTCAGCAAAGATGACAGCAATTTCATTTTCGGAAATATGTTTCTTTTTAATATCAAGAGGCATCTTTTTATATTTACCCATAGTTATAAAATTAATGTCTTCATCCGCTTCTTTGTCCATTTTTGCATTGATGAGGGTAAGTATCTCATCTTTGTATTTCAGGTCATCAACAAAACCATATTCCAAAGCAGACATAGCATCTGATATCAACATGTTGTTGGCAATGCTGTCCAGTTCAACTTTACTTATGTTGCGTGTTTCTAAAATCTTATCAAGCATATTGTTCCAAATGCTTGTGGTATAAGTTAGAATTTGTAACCTGTTGGCCTGACTCATTGTATCTGACATGAAGGGTTCGACAGCAGATTTGAATTTTCCATGACGGAAAATCTGTGGTTCAAGCCCCATTTTGTTAAGCAACGTTTTGTAATACATAACCTGAGCAGACAGTCCTCTGAAATCCATATTTCCTTGTGGATTAAGGTATATTTCATCGGCCGCTGTAGCGATATAATAAGCCTTCTGTGACATCAAATCACCATAAGCCACTACCCATTTACCACTTTCCTTAAAATCTTCAATGGCGTTGTGTATTTCCTGCAATGTAGCCATGCTACTTTTAACCACACTGACATCCAAATAAACACCTTCAATATTTTCGTCATCTTTGGCATGTTCCAGGCCGCGCAGAATATCGTTCAAACCTATAATTTTTTTTATATCGTAAGCGTCAAATTGAAATGCTCCAAACGGATTCTGTGGTGTCCTGTCAGGGATTGGCAAAGACAAATCCAGTGTCAACACTGACTTTTCTTCAATGGTAACTGGTTCCGGCTTACTAAATCTCGATATCAGGGAGCCTATTGATCCAAAAAATATCAACATGATGACCAGATTGGCCAGAATAAAACCCACCATGGAGGCGAGCATGATTTTCCAAAAACTTGTTCCTGTTTTCATAACAATGTGTTTTTAAATTATTTAAATTTATTGATTTTTATGATTGCAAATTTAATATTTTAAATCTTAATCCATAATTGATTTTTTTTTCACCCGTTAGACGTATTACCCTTATGTTTAGTTACACATGAATGTGTTATTTATTTGTAAATTTAACAACCAGTGTCATATAAAGCTTAATCACTCACTATATGTAAAGATTTAAAATTTCTCATCGTATTTTGTCCATAACATATCCCCCAATTCAATGGCCTTTTTTACCACTCTTTCACCTTGCTTTACGGTGTATTCTGTCAGTTTTTCCCGTCTTTTCGTTTCGGATTTTATGTTGGCAAGGTTTTTTTCAAAATCTTTTTGTTTATCAAACATGTCTTTTTGCATAGGGTTCCATGCGTTATCCACGTCTTTGTGCATATCGCCCCAGCGTTGGGCAGTAAGTGTTCCCAGCCTGTTGAAAGCCCACCATGCAGATTCTAAAGTATATCCTGTTTTTCTGGCTGGTACTTTATACGACTCATGTACATCCGTAGCGCCACAATACATCGGTATATAAATGGATGTGGCGATATTATCCTGAGCAAGCCATACCACACCACCCACATCATCGGGCAACCAGTCACGACTTTGGGTGATGGTGCCATACATGGTGTACCAGCGGGCAATGGTACGTTCACCGAGAAATCGTATATGGCCATCGTCCGAGACATTATACCAACTGCCGCTGACATTCATTATGTCAAGTGCATCATATGGCATAAATGGATTGGCTAGTGGAGAAATGATTTCTTTGCCTTCTTCGTTGGTTGTGGTAATGTTGCGGCGCATATCATAAGGTGTTCCCTGGTAATAATCTTTAAAGACACTGACCATGTCTTCCAGTGTGACTTTTTTGTCGGGTTTCACAGAGAAAGGGTAATTTTCTGCTGTTGGGCTGAGTTTGAGTGAAGGAGCCAACAAATCAAACACCCGCCATTCGCGTCGTCTTGCCGCAACAGATTGACGGGATGAAGGGGCATACGCATAAGCAAAGCGGAATGATTCTTTTTCAGGGTTGTACCAGGCTGAATCTTTGGCCATATCAAAGATATTATCAGAAGCCATAAAATAATCGCTGTTATTTAGGTCAATTTCCATGATTCGGCTGGCGTTGGCATTGACAGAAATTTCATCATCAGGGACACGTTGTGCTGCCCAGATGGCCCCGACATTGCCATTGCCTGGTCCCACAATTTCCAGGTGCCAGACCTCCTGTTTATCAGCAATGGTAAGGCATTCTCCGGCATCGTTCCAGCCATATTGCTTTAACAACTTTCCGGCAGTTTCAATAGCTCCACGTGCAGTGGTACATCGTTGCAGCAAAAGCATGCATAAGCGCTGACAATCAATCAGTCCTTCATCCGATTTCAGGCATGACCTGCCCCCAAAAGTTGATTCGCCAATGGCCAGTTGGGCATCATTCATGCAGGGATAAGCTGTATTGATGTAGCCGTGTGTTACTTTCACCTGGGGGATGGAACCTATCGGCGTGTGTTTGTATGCCGGCATAGCCATACTGTCGGTTGATGTCCGGCTGTACATAACCACACTGTCCCCTACATTATGTTTTTCAGCAGGTTGTATGTCCATCCATGCCCGTGTGCGATGGCTGTCGTCGGTATGGCTGGTCATCACCGAACCATCATAACTTGCTTTTTTCCCAACAGTTATGCTTGTGCAGGCATCAGGATAAAATTTTTCCCAATCGGGATTTGATTGAGAAAAAAGGCTTACCTGGCAGGTGTTGAAAAACAGTAAAATTACAGATACAAGGTATTTCATTTATTGCGTACTTTGATTTAAACTAAATTAGTAGTTAAATATAGTATTTTCAAATAAAACCATAGAATAATAAAAAATATTAAATGATATTTAACATTTCCAGACGCCATGAGATACAAAAATACACGAATTTTCCCGTTCAGAAAACCCGATAGGATAAAAGCCTCCGATGTCAATAAGTATACAAAATTAAGTTTGTCCGGAATAGGCAGGAAATTCCAGGAAGCTGCATGGGAGCATGCTGCAGAATTGGATTATGGGTATCACAACCTGGCAGAAAAAAACATGAACTGGGTGTTATTACGGATTTTGCTAAAAATCCACCATTTTCCGTCCTGGACACAAGAAATAAGTATTCGTACCTGGCTATCCGATATAGAAAACTTATTTTTTATACGAGATTTTGAATTCCGCGATAATGATGCTCATGTGATTATTGCCGGCACATCATCATGGCTGATAGTCAACGATAAAAACAGGCCACAAATACCATCGCATATCTGTGAAGAAATTCCTTTGAATAAAGATGAGCGCAGCATGTTCAGAAATCCTTCCAAAATTGACATTCCTAAAGCACAAGAACTGTGTTTTAATGTTACTGTAAGGCACACTGATATCGATATGAATAACCATACAAACAACGTGAGGTATTTCGACTGGATTACAGATTGCCTAATATTAAAGGGCATTGAGGAACAAAATATTCATAAAGTTGAAATTAATTTTTTACGTGGATCCATGGAAGGTGACGCACTGGATATTTTTTATGCTCAACATGATGAGGCTCACATTGTTTACGGAACCAATCAAGACGGAAAACCTGTTTTTGTATCCAAAGTTAAAAGCAGATAGGTTTTTACCTTGCAACCAACATTTGTGCATTGGGTGACCCAAAAACTGTCTTAGTGGCAGAACAGTGCCTTTTTGGATGCGATGGTTTTGCCGTCGGCAACGAGGTAGTATGAGTACATACCGGTGCTGAGGTCATGGGCATATACGATAATTTCGCCTGTGCTGCGTTCATGGATTTTTACCTGTTTTAAACGGTGCCGGTGTTGTCAATGAACACAATGCGGATTTTATACTGTTTTTTGCATTGATTTACAAATTATCTTTTGTCAGATTTTTGCAAAAAAAAGGCAAAAATCTTGCCAAAAGTAGTTACTCATTGATGGTGTACCCACGGGTTCCGTGTCGGAAACAAGTTTCCTCACTACACCCGTGGGTACAAATATTTCACCCCTTCGGGGTTTCAGAATAAACCAATTTGACCTAACCTTATTTTAGATGGGCTATATACATCGCCCGCAAAAATCATTCATGGCACTAATAAAAGTTCATCATGTTTATGATTTATCATGGGACGAGATTTTCATGATGGCTTTGCCGATATATTATCTTCAAATCTCATTCTGGAATATGCATTTGATGCTCCGATAACCACATCACCGCTGCCGGCAGGCACAAAGAAGCTGGCTCATTTGAGTTGAAGGTAATATTATCATGCAGGGTCGGCATCAACAATGATGCGGATTTTTTTTCCTGCTGCAGATTTTTCAAATCCCAGTGTTATTTTTTGTATGAATTTTTTACGCTGCATAAGCTTTTTATCCTTTGGCAAGCGTATCTGAATAAACCTCCTGTATTGGCCTGCTACTCTTTCTGTAACAGGGATGGCAGGTTCATCAACAAAAGTCCCCAGCTCCAGTTTCAGTTCATTGTACAATATCATCGAACGTTTAATGAGCAGGTCATTATATGAAGATTTTAAATAAATGTTTACTAGGTGTACAAACGGCGGATACTTCAATTGCCGTCGCTCGCTCAATTCTGCATGTATCATCTCTTTGTAATCATGTTTTACCAGGGATTTTAAAATAGGATGGTCGGCAAATTCCGTTTGAATCAGCACTTCTGCTTCTTTGTTGTGTCTCCCGGTGCGGCCACTAACTTGTTCCAGCATCTGAAAACCCCGTTCAAACGACCTAAAATCAGGATAATTCAGCATCTGGTCTGCATGCAATACGGCAATAAGCCTTACGTTTATAAAATCAAGCCCTTTGGTCAAAATTTGTGTCCCCACGAGAATATCCGTTTTTCCTTGTTGAAAATCATTGATGATTTTTTGGTAGGAATGTCCGGACGACACACTGTCTTGGTCAAAACGTGTAATTACAGCATCGGGAAATGTTGCCAGTAAATCTTCCTCTACTTTTTGTGTTCCGTAACCAGCATATTTCAGTGCAGAATTCCCACATTCAGGGCAGGCATCAGGCACTTTTTTACTGTAATTGCAATGATGACACCTCAACATTCCCGTTTTTTTGTGATAGGTCAGGTTTACAGAACAATGGGGACAGGAAGCCTTCCATCCGCAATCATGACAAAGCAGCACAGGGGAATACCCTTTCCTGTTTCGGAGTACAATTATCTGTCCTTTGCGCATCAATACCCCGTTTATTGCCTTTAAGGTTTCCGGATGAAAATCGCCCTGCATCACTTTTCGTTTGCGTGCGAATTTTACATCCAGGATTCTGATATCAGGTAATGGCATGTTTCGATATCGCTGAGTGAGCTCCACCATTTTATATTTACCTTTCACGGCGTTATAATAAGACTCGGTACTTGGCGTGGCGCTACCCATGACAATGGGAATATTATCATTATGTGCCATCATGACAGCCACGTCCCTTGCGTTGTATCGCGGGGACGAATCAGACTGTTTGAAACTGCTGTCGTGTTCTTCATCAACAATAATGAGGCCGAGATTTTGGAATGGCATAAATACTGCCGACCTTGCCCCCACCACCATTTTGGCATGTCCTGATTGAATATTTTCCCACAATTGTAATTTTGCCTTATCTGAGAATTTGCTGTGAAACACTTCAATATGTGTACCTGTACTTTCACGCAAGCGCTCAATAATTTGAGTGGTAATGGCAATTTCCGGCAACAGGTAAAGTACTTGTTTTCCTTGTGCGATGCATTCTTTTATCAGGTACAGGTAAATCAGTGTTTTTCCAGAGGATGTAATACCAAGTAGCAAACATGGTTTGTTTTCTTCAAATCCGGTTTTAATTTGATGATACGCCTTTTCCTGCCGGGCATTCATTGCCGGAAGGCCTAAAAAATCAAAACGCTGTTTTTCTCGTGGCAAGCAATGTTTAACTTGTTTTATCCACCCGGTATCACGGGCTTTTTTTAACGAAGCTTCACTGACACCCAGTTTCAAATCAAGCTCTGATTTTTTCAGTGTGTTGTGGTCAATGAAATATTCCAGTATTTTTGCTTGTGCCGGTGCCCCTTGTTGCGATTTCATGGCATTTATGAGCTCAGCTACAGGCTTGTTTCTTTGAATCACTATTTCTGCCGGGTGCAGATGGGAATGGTATTCCATGTTGTCAATGACACCGGAATGTTGAATGAGGGTATTGCCTGTTTTTTTGCTGCCGTGGGTTTGGATTATATATTTCAGGTTAAACGTATGTTCCGTTTCCATTCCCCGTATAAGAAACAAAACTTCATCAGGCAAATTATCGTGCCGGAATGTGACAAAAATATCGTCAAAATTTCTAAAATGCGATGGAATTGCTGCGTTATACACATCCCCCGGGTAACAATGATAATAAGAAGCTATCCACTCCCACAACGACAGGGTTTCTTCCTGAACAAACGGGGTTTTGTCAGGGGCACCCAACACAGTTTTAATGCCTGAGCTTACATTGGTTGCCATGTGGATACAACGAACCATACCAGTGTACAACCTTGACTTCCCGAGAGGAACAATCACCCTGCTACCGGGGAACACTCTATCATGGTATTTATCGGGTACGATATAGGTATAATATGCCGCTACTGGTAAGGGAACAATGACTTCGGCAAGCAGGTAGTTCATAACTAATAATTCAGGATATTAAGCATATCAATCATAGTTTGATCTGGAGTTTTGTGATGTTTTATGGTTTTTAACAAGGGAACATAATCCACTTCCCTGCCTTTTAAACCCACCATGATATTGCGTTGGTCTTCAAGTAAAGCTTCAACTGAAGCTATACCGAGTTTTGATGCCAGGTACCTGTCAAATGCCGAAGGAGAACCACCACGCTGAATATGGCCTAAAATAGTAACTTTGATGTCATATCCGGGCAGGTTATTTTTCACTTCTGCTGCAATATCAAAGGCTCCTCCGGCCTCATCACCTTCGGCTACGATGCAGATATTACTGGATTTTTTCTTGTTTTCCCCGTTGTACAAATAATCTTTAAAGTTATCAAGTTTTGTCGGTGTTTCAGGGATAAAAACAGCCTCAGCACCAGAGGCAATACCTGCCCTCAATGCAATAAAGCCAACATCTCTGCCCATGACTTCAACAAAAAACAGCCGGTCGTGTGAAGTGGCAGTGTCCCTGATTTTATCTACAGCTTCAACAACCGTATTTAAAGCAGTATCATACCCTATAGTTATGTCAGTACCATACAAATCGTTATCAATGGTTCCTGGAATACCAATCACCGGGAAATCAAATTCATTACTAAAAATATGTGCCCCTGTAAACGTACCATCGCCCCCAATAACAACAAGTGCTTCAATGCCTGCTTCTATAAGTTTTCTGTAGGCTTTATACCGGCCTTCTTTTCCCATGAATTCTTCAGACCTTGCGGATTTAATAAATGTTCCACCCTGGTGAATGATGTTACTGACATCTTTGCTTTTCAGGTCAAAATAATCTCCTTTTATGAGGCCATCATAACCACGCCTAATGCCGCTGACCTGCATTTTATTATACAGCCCTGCTCTGACAACAGCACGAACAGCAGCATTCATGCCAGGGGCATCACCTCCTGATGTAAGTACTCCAATGCGTTTGTATTTTGTCATAACTATTTATTTATGTTACTAAATGTATTGGCTTTGTTCAAATATTGCTATAATTAACAACCTGTGTTGATGATTTTTTTGGCCACCTGCTGCATCAACCATTTCGGGGTAGATGTAGCGCCTGACACACCCACAGATTCGGCATTGATAAACCATTCTTTCTTTATTTCTGCCGGTGTACTGACAAAATAAGAAGATGTATTGTTCAATTTACACACATCAAACAACATTTTCCCATTTGAACTTTTCTTACCACTCACAAAAATAATGACATCATGTTCCCGGGCAAATTTTGCCAAATCAGGCTCCCTTCCGGAAACCCGCGGACAAATTGTATCGTAAACCATGAGGTTATTTGTATGACCAGCTACCCGCCTCATTCTATTCTCAATTTGCCTTTTCAGTCGGTTATATGCACTATCATACATGGTTGTTTGCGAGAATAAATGTACTGGTATGGAAACATCAATTTGGTTCAAATCATCGGCATCCATAACTACAATTGCAGTATCACTGGTTTGTCCCATAAGCCCTACCACTTCGGCATGGCCATGTTTACCAAAGATAACGATTTGTCCTCCGGTTTCCCGTATCTTGTCAGACACCGATTTTATCCGTTCCTGAAGGCGGATAACCACGGGGCAGGTTGCGTCTATTAGGTGAATATTGTTTTTACGGGCAATTTCATACGTAGCTGGTGGCTCTCCATGTGCCCGTATTAAAACGGTTGTATCTTTCAGGTTTTTATATTGCTCATGATTTATGGTGATGAGCCCTAGTGACTCCAGCCGTTTTACTTCTTCGTTGTTATGA
The DNA here is from genome assembly GCA_049975305.1 of Bacteroidales bacterium. Lineage (GTDB taxonomy): Bacteria > Bacteroidota > Bacteroidia > Bacteroidales > ML635J-15 > JAQIBY01. The sequence goes on from JBNGDT010000092.1 coordinate 9,562, forward strand.
ACAATGTCCCCCAGGCAATAGAGTGTTTTCTGGTTATTTAAAACATCTTCAGCCATTTCAATGGCATTGGTCACACCAAAACAAAATCCCGAACTTGTATCTATTTCAATTTTCATGACATTTTTAATAACCGCTATGACGCTAAGAGGCAAAGTTATAAAATTTAACGGATTATCAAGATAGCACGATGGAGCGATGGAAAACGGATGACGCGGATTGGACGGATTTACACGGATTAGCTTTCTGCGACAGCCTTGTGGAGTTTTGCCACAGACCGTGTCCGGCGGTAAGTTTATCCGGCGGAGCGCTAGCAAAGACGGAGAGTGGAGACG
>JBNGDT010000093.1:0-9778 GCA_049975305.1 Bacteroidales bacterium
TGTCCGGATCCTGATACCACTCATTGGTATAATGTATCTCATCAACAACATTGGAGCTGTCATCAAGTATTTTCACCGTTGCTCCGGAATTGGGCAGGATATATCCACTCAAAGATTCGGGGGCGGTTACCAATCCGAAAGGAGCGAGAAGCGTTGAATCCGAACTTTTGCAAACAATCATTTCCGCATCAGCGGGCAGATTTACAGCCGCGAATTCGTATGTACTGCTACCGATCATGAGCTGAAAACCACTGAGATTAACAGCCACATCAAGTGTGTTGTATATTTCCAGGTATTCCGCTTCCGGAAGTCCAACAACCGGTGACGGGTCAGCCATGATTTCATTGATCACAATATCATACTGCTGAATCACAACATAACTGAATTCCATGCTTCCGGCTTCAATGACATTTCCAAAAAGGTCTTCACAGTTTTGATACGATAAATTGTATGCAGTGTAATTGTCAAAAGCCGTAGCAAACTCCAACAATACTTTGGTAGCATCGCCACCATCAAAAGAAGCGTTCGAAGGATTTTCAATGCCATTATTCACCGTATAATTTGACGTGTTTAATGTGCTTGTGGATTCCATGGGCTCGGAAAAGTTCAGGCGCAGGTGGGTATTATCGACAACGTCCAGACTGTTGAGCTCCGGCTTTACAGTATCGTTGTAGGGATCGCCGGTCACAACAAAATCATCAAAGAATATTTTATCCCAGCGGGTATAATAATAGATGCACTCTACACCAAAATAGTAGCTCATAATATGGGTGTCATCAAACGTGCTGCCTTCAGTGAAATAGTTGGTTCCACCCAGGGTATCGGATTGCAGTGTCCAGTTTCCGGAATCGTCTCTGGTTACTTTTACACGCACATTGACACTAGTCATGTCAATACGGTCATTTGTTCCATCAATAATTTCTGTTTTATTATCCCCATCTTGACGGTACAGGCTGATTTCGTCTTCGGTGTTGCCTACTCTCACAAAATAGCCGTTAAGGTTGTTGTCCAGCACAGTTTGATCCGATACCAAGTAAACATTGACATAGCTGGTAGATGACGGATTAAAATCGAATCTTACCAGAAATTCCCAACTTGCATTGTTGATTGCCAGTGATTGTGTTACCAGGTATGCCGTTCCGCTTTCTGACGCATCATACAACTGAAGCTCATTGGCAGCGCTCACCTGGAATTTGGAAGTTTCTCCTGTCCACTCAGGGTTGCTGGTGAAATCACCATCTGAAAAATCATCGGTAAATTGCGCTGATGCTACCCATACAAAAAAGATAGCAATTATAAATAAGATTGTTCTTTTCATAAATCTGATATTTTTGCGAAATTTACAAAAATCCTGAAAATAATTGGTCGTTGTTACATAAACTTTTGAGGAGTTGTTTGCAATAACCTCGTATCACCAGTTTTCCCGCCCCAAGGCGGCTTTTTTTCCTAGCAGTATCTTGGAAAAAATGTAGTGCCTTATTAATAATATTCTTGCATTTTTTGGCAGAAAATAAAATCCTAATATCTAAATCCTAAATTTTAAACAATATAAAATGACCAAATGACCAAAATTCAAAACAAACTGATAATTAAAAAATTATGTTTTGATTATTAATAAATTTGAACATTTGAATTTGTTTAGTATTTAGAAATTAGGATTTAGAATTTCCAGTTTATCTGGGTTAGGGTTTTTTGTTTTTTTTAGCACAAATATCTTTTATAACACAAATATATTTTTTACGTTTTCACAATTCTATCTTTTGTATTACCGGCATATCTCATTCATTGATTTTAATCTGTTTTGCGATAAATTGTTTATTTTTATCACAAATTTATAATGCTTATGAAAATTGCAGTTGTCGGCGCTACCGGTGTCGTGGGACAAAAAATGCTTCAGGTCCTCGAAGAACGTGGTTTTGATATCCATAGCTTAATTCCCGTTGCCTCTGAACGATCAGCAGGGAAAACAATAGCATGGTGCGGAACACAATTATCAGTCAAAACTGTGGATGAAGCCTTATCGGAGAAGCCTGATTTGGCCATATTTTCAGCAGGCGCCACTTTTTCCAAAGAAAATGCTACACGCTTTACCAACCTGGGTTGCACCGTGATAGACAATTCATCAGCTTGGCGGATGCAGAGCGATGTAAAACTCATTGTTCCCGAAATAAACGGGGAGATACTCACCAAAAAGGATAAACTCATTGCCAATCCCAACTGCAGTACCATTCAATTGGTTCAGGTTTTATGGCCATTGCACCGTGCTTACGGGGTAAAACGGGTCATCGTTTCAACTTATCAATCTGTGACCGGAAGCGGTATAAAGGGCATAAATCAATTAAAATCAGAAAAAGAAAACTACCCGTGTAAAGATCCTGCATATCCACATCCCATTGAATTAAACTGCTTGCCCCATGGCGGCGATTTTGACAGCAGTGGATACACATCTGAAGAAAATAAACTCATCAATGAAAGCCGGAAAATTTTAGGCCTACCGGATTTACGAATCACCGGAACCGTTGTCAGGGTGCCTGTGAAAGGCGGACACAGCGAATCGGTAAACATCAGTTTTGCCAAAAAACCGGACGTACATGAAGTCAGAAAAATACTTTCCTCAACACCAGGCATAACGGTACAGGACGAGCCGGCAAAGAATATATATCCAATGCCTGTAAATGCTGAAGACAAAGATGAAACCTTTGTCGGGCGCATACGGGAAGATGATTCATTTCCCAACAGCCTGAACCTTTGGGTTGTTTCTGATAACCTCCGCAAAGGAGCAGCAACCAATTCCATTCAGATAGCAGAATATCTTATCAACCAAGGGTATGTGTAAATGGTCAAACGCATTTCAAAACGTAAAAACCACATCTGAACATGTTACCCTTTTCATCTGGAGTAATTAATTACGTTTAATGAATATTTCGCATAATTTAAAAATAGCTTACTTCTTTACCTTCAATGGCAGTAAGCAAATTATTAGCCAAACGGCTGGCACCAATTCTGAATAATTTATTATTAAGCCACTCTTCCCCTAAAACATGAGAAACAACAGAGTAATAGGTAATAGCATCTTCAGGTGTGGATACACCACCAGCGGGTTTTATGCCTGCTTTAAAACCTGTCTCTTCGTAATGGTCTTTAATGGCCTGGCACATCACATAGACAGAAACGGGGTCTGCTGATTTTTTATCTTTCCCTGTGGATGTTTTGATGAAATCGGCACCGGATTTCAATGCAAGCATAGAAGCATTGTACACATCAGAAAGATTATCCATCAGTCCGGATTCTAAAATAACTTTTAAATGTGATGGTGCGATAGCTTCTTTGATAAGGTTAATTTCAGTGCTGCAATATGTATAATCTTTACTAAAATATTTGCCGAGTGAAAGCACAATATCCAATTCATCAGCGCCTTTGTTTACAGCGATTTCACATTCGGCAAGTTTCACAGAAAGGTATGTCTGGCTGGATGGAAAACCACCTGCAACGGCTGCAACGTTAATATTTTCGCGCGTTAAATTTTGTTTTACAGTTTTGACAAAAGGAGGATAAATGCAAATAGCGGCTACACTTGGAATATCAGGATATGCAGATTTCAAACCATTGACCTTGAAAACCATAGATTGAATTTTTTCTTCATTGTCCTGGGTATTTAGGGAAGTCAGATCAATCAATGAAAAAATGCGTTTTAATAATGTTTTGTCCGTAGGGCTCAAAGTTTTTTTAGCTGTTGATATTTGGTTTTCGATATCCTGTTTGTTGAAAGAAATATTTTTTGATTTCATAGTGTAACATATTTTTGTGAAACATTAGTTAGTTGATTCGTTCACTGTATTCACGTGTACGGGTATCCACTTTAATCATATCACCGATGTTTATGAATAAAGGAACGTTTATTTCAGCGCCGGATTCAAGTGTTGCCCGTTTAATCGAATTTGTAGCCGTATCGCCTTTAACACCAGGTTCAGTGTATGTTACTTTAAGTTCAACAAATGGTGGTAAAATAGCTGATATTGGCTTTTCTTTTTCTGCGTTGAACATAATTTGAAGTTCCTGGCCTGGTTTCATGAGGTCTGCATTTTCAATTAGGCTCTCATTTAAGGTAATTTGTTCGTAGGTTTCATTGTGCATAAAGGTATAACCAATGCCATCGTGATAAAGATATTGATATGACCTGTATTCAATGCGCACGTCTTTGACCTTGATACCTGAATTAAAAGTGTTTTCAATGACACGTCCGGTTTCAATATTTTTGAGTTTTGTCCTGACAAAAGCAGAACCTTTTCCTGGCTTTACATGTTGAAAATCCACAATCTGGTATATGCCATCCTTAAATTCGATGCACGTGCCGTTTTTTAAATCATTTGTTGATATCATATTAATAATTTTTGTATTTCATGCAAAGTTAAACAAAACCATGCAAATTTTAAGCTTTCAATCATAGAATTAATATAAACCATAGTAAATAAGAATGTTGAAAAATAGTTATAGGCATTTATGAAACTGGAAATCTGGTTCACTTACCTGGTTTAAATGTACGATAATATGGTTATTGTCATTAAAATACTGGTAATCTTCTATGATGATGTAATAATGTCCTGGCTTTAAACCAATGGTAAATTCGCCGTTGGTGGCTTCTGTACTATCGGCAATGTATGAATAGGTACCATATCCCGAAACAGAATCATAGGGAATGGCAAATACAGTACCATTGTATGGCTGAAATGTCCAGAATTCACGGGGAATATTACAATTCACTTCACCAAATTCGATGTACCCTTTGATACCACTGTCAATGTTATCATCACTACAGGATGGCGATATGCATAAAAATAAGCACAAAATAAGGATGGATGCAAGTGTGGTTTTCATAATTATTCTTTGTTTTTAGTATCTATAATTATGGTAACAGGACCAGTTGCGCATGACTCAATGTACATATATTCACCAAATGCACCGGTTTCAACTTTCTTTCTGGATAAGGTTTCAAGGTTACTGATGAATTTTTCATATAAAGATGTGGCTAATGGAGGTTTGGCTGCTTTGATAAAGGAAGGCCTGTTTCCTTTTTTTGTGGATGCATGCAAAGTAAACTGACTGACTACCAAATAGTTGCCATTAATATCCTCCATGGATAAATTCATTTTGCCTGCATCATCTTCAAAAATCCTGAGTTTCTGAATTTTATTGCTTAACCACATAGCGTCTTCAGGTGTATCGGTCTCTGAAACGCCAAGTAAAATATACATTCCTTCACCAATTTCTCCGGTTACCTTATTGTTACAGGTTACTTTAGCTTTGGTTACCCTTTGAATTACTGCTCTCATAGATATTTAAATGTTAAAATTCAAAATAATGTTCCACGTGGAACTAATCGGCTTCAAGCGTCGTCAATGAAAAAGAGGTGACATCGAACAAGCCTTTATCACTGATTTTTAATTTTGGAATGACAAGCAATGCCATAAATGCCATGGTCATGAACGGAGCATTCAGGCTGCATCCGATCTCAGATGAATATTTATTGAGTGCTTTGTATGCCTCAGCTACCATATCGCCACTGTCGGATGACATTAATCCCCCTACTGGCAATGGCAAATGATATACTTCACTACCATCGGTAAGAGCCAGGCCACCTTTTGTATCAATGAGTTTATTGGCTACCTTCGCTATGCTTTCATCATCAACGCCAACAGCAACGATGTTATGCGAATCATGAGCTACCGTTGAAGCAATAGCACCACGGTTGATTCCAAATCCCTGTACGAAAGCAACTGCGGGTTTTGGGTTTTCAACGTAACGATTGATGACGGTAATTTTATTGATCCCACTCAACGGATCTGGCTTTAATTTTCCATTAATTTTAGGCAGGCTGTGCTCAAACATGTTTGTCAAAAGTGAGCCGTCATAAGCCTGGATAATTTTAAAACGTGAACCGTCAGAGGTTATTTCAAACGCTTTTGGTGATAAATGAGAAGACAACAAAAAATTATTTATAGGTTCGGTTTTATCCACCTGGAACAACACCCTGCCGTTATCAAAAACCAGTTCGCCATTAATATATGCCGATATAACATTAAAATTTTCAAGTGAATCCACTACAATAAAGTCTGCCGGATCCCCGGGTTGTAGCATGCCAACATTTAATTTGTAATGCGTTGCTGCATTTAGGGAAGCGGCCCGAAGTACATCAAATAAATTGTGGCCAGCTTTCATAGCACGTGCAACAATTTTATTGATATGTCCGTGTTTTAAATCATCGGGATGACTGTCATCTGTGCATAACATGCATTTGTCAGGATGGGATGAAAGTAAAGAGTGCAGCGCATCAAAATTTTTAGCCGCTGATCCTTCACGAATTTGAATGATCATCCCTTTTTTTACTTTTTCCAGCGCTTCATTAAGGCTTGCACATTCATGATCGGTAGAAATACCTGCATTGATATACTTTTCAACGTCTTTTCCTGTTACTTCAGGGGCATGGCCATCCACAGGCTTGTTGAGATTCAGTGATGCCTTAATTTTTGCATATACTTCAGGATCATTGTTAATAACACCGGGAAAATTCATCATTTCTCCCAAGGCTACGATTTTATCTTTTTTCATCAAGGTTGCAATATCTTTGGAATTAAGAACATGACCTGAAGTTTCAAAATCTGTTGCGGGCACGCAACTTGGAGCATTGAAATACATTTTTAATGGTGATTTTTCAGCATCTTTTATCATGTATTCAACCCCGGCAATACCACACACATTAGCAATTTCATGGGGATCAGAAACGGTTGCTATGGTGCCATGTTGAATCGCAAGCTTTGAAAATTCTGATGGGTTAAGCATAGAGCTTTCAATATGAACATGCGAATCAACGAAGCCCGGCATAATATAATGTTCCTGGGGTTTTTTTATTTTTTCAATGTTAGCAATTCTTCCATGTTCTATTTGCATAGCAGCGTCATATATCCGTTTCTGAATAATGTCAATTAATTTACCTTTTATTGTTTTCATAATTTAATTTTAAAAATGTTCCACGTGGAACATTTAAATTTATCGTCCAATATATACAAGTAATACACTTATGTCTGAAGGGGATACGCCACTTATCCGGGATGCTTGCCCAATCGTTGTTGGCTGAATTTTTTGTAATTTTTGCCTTCCTTCTGTTGATAATGAGTGGATATTTTCGTAATCCAAACCATGTATTGTAATGTTCTCAAGTCGATGCATTTTATCAGCCAACATCTTTTCACGTTCTATATATCCCTGGTACTTTAGTTGAATTTCAGCAGCCTGACGAATCTCTGAAGGAACATCAAAGGAATCAATCTTGTTTTTTAACTGAGGTATAACTTCTTCCATATCTCTGAAATGCACTTGTGGTCTGACAATGATATTTTTTAATTTCGTTTTTTGCTTTAAAGGTGTTGTTCCAAGTTCTTGTAGTTTAGTGTTTATATAATCTGGTTTACAACTAAAATTGACCGTAAAATCAACAAGCTCATCGCGTTGTTTTATTTTGCGTTCGAGTAGTTTCATCCGTTTTTCAGAAGCCAGGCCTATATTGTGAGAAAACTCTGTTAAACGAATGTCGGCATTGTCCTGGCGTAATAAAATTCTGTATTCAGCCCTTGAGGTAAACATCCTGTAGGGTTCATCAACCCCTTTTGTGATTAAATCATCTATAAGTACGCCGATGTATGCCTGGTCCCTGTTAAGGGTAAAAGCTTTTTCATCATTCAATTTTAGATGCGCATTGATACCGGCAATGATGCCCTGAGCTCCTGCTTCTTCATATCCAGTAGTGCCATTGATCTGACCAGCAAAGTAGAGGTTATCAACACCTTTAGTTTCCATGCTTGCCTTAAGCTGAGTGGGATGAAAAAAGTCGTATTCTATAGCATAACCGGGTCGAAAAATTTTAACATGTTCGTATCCTTTGATCTGCTTGAGAGCTTTGAGCTGTACATCCCATGGTAGAGAAGACGAAAATCCGTTGAGGTAATACTCATTTGTATTTATACCTTCGGGCTCAAGAAAAAGGAGATGCCTGTCTTTATCAGGAAATGTTTGAAGTTTGGTTTCTATGCTTGGGCAGTAGCGTGGCCCGATGCTTTTGATGGTACCATCATAAAGCGGACTGGCATTTAGCCCTTCACTCAAAACTTCATGTACTGCGCTGCTTGTTTCGCAAATGAAACAGGATTTTTGAGGTAAATACGGTTTTTTCAATCCGGAATGTAGAAATGAAAAATATTGTATGTCATCATCGCCTTTTTGTTCAATGAGTTTACTAAAATCAACGCTTCGGCCATCAATACGCACCGGTGTTCCGGTTTTCATGCGGTCGTAAGTAAACCCAATTGATGACAATTGTTGTGTGAGACCTTTGGCTGGTGGATCTGCTGCCCGGCCACCTTCTTCTTTGTGCTGACCTACATGCATCAAACCATTCAGAAATGTGCCTGTAGTTAAAATTACCGATTTGCCATACACTGGAATATCCTGTGTTGTACTAATACCAGCAATTTTACTCTTTTCAAATATCAACGATTTGACATTCCCCTGCCAGAAATCAAGCGTCGGAATTTGTTCAAGGTATTCACGCCAGGTCAGGCTGTAAACCATCCTGTCGCATTGTGCACGTGGCGACCACATGGCAGGTCCTTTGCTTCGGTTTAACATCCGAAACTGTATCATGGCTTTGTCAGTGATTTCTCCGCTGTATCCTCCAAGCGCATCTATTTCTTTTACAATTTGTCCTTTAGCAACACCTCCCATGGCCGGATTGCATGACATCTGGGCAATTTTGTTCATGTCAATGGTAACAAGCAATACGGATGATCCCATGTTGGCTGCAGCAGCAGCAGCTTCACATCCTGCATGTCCGGCACCAACAACAATCACATCATATATGGGTAACAGAGCCATGGAATCAATTTTTTTTTTTACAAAGTTAATTCAAGCATTTGATATCGAAAAAATAAATTTAAGAATTTATCTGTACATTTCATTTATCCATTGTTGAAAAAACACATCATACACAAAATAATATTTATCCCCATTTTCATTCAAATCACTGTAAACCAATTCTGATTTTAGTAATGAATTTATTGATCTGAGTACTACTGATGACGAACTTAAATTATGTTGCTTAATGAAATATCCAGCAATTATGTTGTAAACCTTATCTTCAACAGCAAAGCCTTTTATCAAATTCCATTGGCTTTTTGTTAAAATATTCCTGTAGAAAAAGAAAATAGGTTCATATTCTTTAATTAGGATATATGCCTGTTTTTTCCATAAATCATCACTTACTTTTTTTATGCTAGCTGAAAATATCCGGTTTAACAACTGCTGTACATAAAAGGTATGTGTTTTTGCCCATATAATGATGTTTTCTGCCGTTTCTTTTTACTTGATTTTATTTTGTTTTTCAAACATTTTGATAACAAAGTCACTATACGTGTTTAGCTCAAGTTTTTTAAGAACCAACAGTTGTGTACTTCGAAAAAATAGCTTTTCAGGAGATGTAAACATATCCAGCATAAGGTGATGACCGCTTCCTGAAAAAATGAAATTAACATTTTTTAATTTTGCTTCTCAGCCAGGCATCTTTCTTTTTTTCGGGATATTATAAGTATTTCCTGAAATTCATCAATAGCAATAAGTACATTTGAATTAAGGTCATTGAGCAATGTAAAAAGTGATTCTATACCGATTTTTGAATCTTCCTGCTTTAGATCAATACTGATGCTTGGGTTACCTGTCAGTGGATCTAATT
>JBNGDT010000094.1:0-1384 GCA_049975305.1 Bacteroidales bacterium
TTAAGGTTAATAATTACAAAGCAAGTTATTTTTTTCCAATTTTAGCTTTCCCGCCATCGAGGGCGGGAAAGCTAAACCTTTAAACACAACAACGTGGTGAAACTAAACAATTATTAACATTTATTAACCGTTATTAACTGATTCGGCACTATCAATTAATAATGTTAATAGATTACATAAATTTTATAATTTTGCGTTTCTCCGTCTTTGCGGTGAGCAGTTACTTTTGATGATACTAATTAATTACAAAATTTCATGTTATGGAAAAAGTTCGTGTGAGATTTGCTCCCAGCCCGACAGGCCCGCTTCATATAGGCGGTGTACGCACTGCATTGTTCAATTACCTTTTTGCACGGAAACATAACGGCAGCATGATTCTCCGGATTGAAGATACCGACCGGAATCGTTATGTTGAAGGTGCTGAAACATATATCTTGGAAACTTTAGACTGGTGCGGAATTGAGATAGACGAAGGAATAAAGGAAGGTGGGAAATTCGGCCCGTACAGGCAAAGTGAACGCAGCAACCTATACCGCAAGTATGCGGATGCATTGATTGAAAACGGATGGGCTTATGTGGCTTTTGATACGCCTGAGTCATTACAATCTTTACGCGATAAAGCCGAAAGTCAAAAACAAACATTTACTTACGATCACACAACACGCCATCAACTGGACAACAGCCTCAACATAGGAATGGAGGCAGCTCAAAAACGCATGGATAACGGGGATGCTTACGTCGTGCGTTTTAAAATGCCGGAAAACAAAAACATACACATAGCTGACATCATTCGTGGTGATATGCATTTCAATACAGCTAATCTGGATGACAAAGTCCTTTTTAAATCCGATGGCTTACCTACTTACCACCTGGCCAATATTGTGGATGACCACCTGATGGAAATTACCCATGTAATACGTGGTGAAGAATGGCTGCCTTCGCTTCCTCTACATGTGATGCTTTACCATGCGCTGGGATGGAACACACCTGAGTTTGCCCATTTGCCTCTTATCCTTAAACCCACAGGCAAAGGCAAATTATCCAAGCGGGACGGTGATAAAATGGGATTCCCGGTGTTTCCGATTGAATGGAAAACCAAAGCCGGCGATGTGTTTCAGGGATACCGTGAAAATGGTTATTATCCCGAAGCTTTTGTGAACATGCTGGCACTACTGGGATGGAACCCCGGCACAGATAAAGAACTGTTTTCAATGGATGAACTGATAACGCATTTTGACCTTAACAAGGTGAATAAGGCAGGAGCACGTTTTGATCCTGAAAAAGCAACATGGTTTAACCATCAGTACCTTATTCGCAAAAGCAACCATGATATTGCTGAAGAATTTATGCCCTTGCTAAACAAGAAAGGCTATCAACCTAACAT
>JBNGDT010000094.1:1394-9606 GCA_049975305.1 Bacteroidales bacterium
ATGAATAAGCTTACAACCATTGTTAGCATGGTGAAAGAACGCGTTTCTTTTGTCTCCGAACTGTGGGAACAAACGGATTTCTTTTTCGAAGCGCCTGCTAAATATCACAAAATATTCCGCAAAAAAGCCGTAAATAATGACACATCTGAGATATTGCAATCCATACGTGATATTCTGGCAGCACAGAATGATTTCTCATCAGCAAACCTAGAAAATAAGGTCAAAACATGGATTGAAAACAATGAACTGGGTTTTGGAAAAGTGTTGAATCCGTTGAGGCTGGCACTTGTGGGTGAAGGCAAAGGACCTCATGTGTTTGACATACTTGACATCCTCGGAAAAGAGGAAAGCCTCAAACGCATTGATAACCTGCTTAAGGTTATTCAATCATAATCTTTTTTTTTCAGTTAGTGAACTTTGAATCATAATAATGATGTGTATTGTAAGTTTCTTTAAATCTTATATTTATAATAATTAAAACACCTTAAATGCATGACATTAAAATCGGTAAATCCATACACAGGCCACACCATTGAAACCTATCCTCAAACTGCTTCACATGCATTGGAAAAAATTCTTCACAATGCAGTAGAAGGTTTTGAACTCTGGAAAAAAACAACAGCAGCGGAGCGGGCAAAAAAATTAAAGTCTGCAGCAACGGTATTGAGAGGAAACAAAACAGAATTTGCCAGAATCATTTGTACAGAAATGGGGAAATTAATCACAGAAGCAGAAGCAGAAATCGAAAAATCAGCTTTGGTTTGTGATTACTATGCCACGCATGGTGAAACATACCTTCAGGACAAAATCATTAACACTGAATGCGATATTTCACGTGTGGAGTACCATGCACTGGGCCCTGTGCTTGCCATAATGCCATGGAATTTCCCTTTTTGGCAGGTATTTCGTTTTGCTGCGCCTAATCTGATGGCTGGAAACACGGCTATTCTGAAACATGCAGGCAATGTATCCGGTTGTTCCCTTGCAATAGCTTCAGTGTTTGAAAAAGCCGGATTTCCGGAGGGATGTTTTGCCCCGGTTCTGTTACCGGGAAAAGAAACACTACCTTTGATTGAAGATAAACGCGTGGTTGCCGTAACACTCACCGGAAGTACACAGGCAGGAAAAAAAGTAGCTGAAATGGCTGGTCGTCATCTGAAAAAAACAGTCTTGGAGCTCGGTGGTAGTGATCCATACCTTATCCTTGATGATGCCAATATAAATCTGGCTGCCGAAAAATGTGCTGCAGGGCGCCTGCTTAATGCCGGACAAAGTTGTATTGGTGCCAAACGATTCATTGTCATGCAGGAAGTTTATGATGATTTTCTCAGCGCATTTATGAAACAAATGGAAGCCGCCAAACCCGGCAATCCATTGAATAGAAACACGACCTTAGCTCCCCTAGCAACAACATTATTCAGGGATAACCTTCACCACCAGGTAGAAAATTCATTGAAATCAGGGGCAACATGTGTTACCGGTGGATACATACCTGATATGCAAGGCGCTTTTTATCCCCCCACCATCCTTACCGGCGTTAAACCCGGTATGGCTGCTTATGAAGAAGAGTTGTTCGGCCCTGTTGCCAGCGTTTTTAAAGTCAATTCTGAAGAAGAAGCCATTCACATTGCCAATGATACCGTGTTTGGGCTCGGGGCAGCCGTTTTTTCTCAAAACAGAGAACGTGCCGAACATATTGCTTCCGAAAAATTAAAGGCCGGCACTGTTTTCATCAATGATTTTGTTAAATCTGACCCGCGTTTGCCTTTTGGCGGGATAAAAGAAAGTGGCTATGGAAAGGAACTGGCCATCGAAGGGTTCCGTGAATTCATGAATGTGAAAACGGTGGCAGGTAATATTACCTGAATTTAGATTTTTCTATGTGGGCGCCCGGGCGGCCTCCGGTTTTTAGTTGCCCGCTTGTTCTGCCGCTTCACATAGCGCCTGGTCAGGGGCTTCCTGCGTCAGCCCTGCACGGCGTGTGCAGCATGGCATCACAAGCGACAAGCTAACCACCTTCGTCCTGGCGCTAAAACATCCCTGCCATCAGAAAACCTGACTCATTACTTATAACCAACAGATTTATAATACATTTATATAAAAAAGAAATGGGGAAATCACAAATTTCAATGATAAAAAAACAGATTATTGGGTAAATACAAACTGGGATTTTGAGATTTGAAATTTAATTGTTATTTGAAACTTCCTAAAAGTATGCCCTCAATTGAACTCCCCCGGTATGGATCGTTTGTTGCCCGTCCGGTTTTCTGCCCTGATAATTAAGGTTCAGTTGTAATCCGTTGGTCAAACGCTTTTGATAACTCAATGTCCAGCGGTAATTATCCCCCGGCTCCAGTGATTCAAGCATTTGCCACGCCAGTGGAGTACCGGCATCTCCTGAATAATGTACCCTGATGTATTCAACGCGTGCACTCAACATTCCATTGATGAATACATTATTACGGTACTCTACACCTGGGCTGATACTACGGGAAAATTCGCCGCTCAGCTCATCCTGCCTGTGACTGAAATCGCAGAAAGAACGAATACGCATGTTTACATCCGGTTGAATGCGTAAATCTATCAGCACATTCTCCTCATCAATGTGATAATTTTTCCTGCTGAAATATTGTGAATCATAACTCTTCGTTCTAAGCCCTGAGGTGTTACTGATGCTTACCACCCGGCTAATGTTCCATCTCCATTGTACTTTCCATGTTTCAGACTGACGGCTTTCTTCCCCGTTGACCAGTTGTGAACGGCTGTCCTGTCGCTGGTAAATCAGATCAGCAGTAAAAACAGAACCCAGCCTGTCCCATGAAAACACATTACGCAGGTTGTTGTTATAAAAAACAAGTGAACTGTCAGGAAGAAAATAACTTATAGGGAGATAACGTATGTTGGGCTGTGTAGCTGTGTTTTTATCAGACAGGTTCATGTTAAAACGGTTGGATAATTTTGATAACACAGCGGTAAATCCTTCCGGATCATCAATCAGACGGTCAGGCCTCACATCAAAACTGAAGTTCATGCTGTTGTTAAAGGTTTTGATGTATTCGTTACCCGGAATATAAATCCGTATGTAATCAGCCTGGTCCTGATATACTGCCTCTTCAAATTCATCAAGCTCTTCAATCCCATTATTATTGTAATCTGTCCATATATATACACCCTGTCCATCAGGCACTTTCAGATAAGAATATTCTTTTTTAAGCTCAAGGCCTGCACCCGATTGATAAAACAGGTTTCCGTTGAGGGAACCATTGAAAGATTCATGATGATACCGAACCTGACCTGCAAAATTATCCTGTGCTTTGGTATCATTAAATTCAGATTCCCGTAAAACAGTAAGATTACGGTATTGTAAGCCGGCATCCAAATTGTTGTTTCCCGAAGTCAATAACCGGTAATGAACATCTACACTCTGAGCTTCGCTGCTGCTCGTAAGTTCGTTCTGAAGAGGATGGGCATCCAGGCGGTATTTGTATCCCAATTTCCATTTGTGTTCCGATTCCTGGCCCTGTTTTAGCCATGTTTCCAGCTCCTGAAAACGGAAACTGTTGGATGCCAGTGAATCACAGGCAAAATAGCCTTCCTGCCATTCCTGTTTATATCGTCCGTACCATTGCCACCGGGGAAATAATTTGCCAATAGTGGCAATGTTTTTCAGGAAAAAACTTTCATAGCCTGTTTGCCTTGTATTCAGCAAATCCCCGTTTAGTAGTATATCCCATGATTGACTTTGGTAATTACCAATAAATACATTGCGGCCGCCTATGTATTCTCCAGGACGGTGTATCAATGCAGAGAGAAAATCAACATTTAATTTTTCAAAAGCTGAATACGTAAGATTGAGCTGGCCTGAATGTTCGTTCATGTCTGTGGGTACCTCATTTTTAATATTCCAGTTCCGGGTAAATTCAGCTTCACGGAAACGCTCCATTTGTGAAAAATTCCGTTGAATAAAATCATAAGCCAACTTAAATTGCAATTTATGTGCACTGTTTTTTAGCAATTGTTGTTTTATGCCACTCCGTAAAGCCATGCCCTGATCATCACGCGAATCAATATCCGAATAGGTGTTAAGGTCTTTGTCAGATAGCGTTAGCTGGCAGAAAACTTCTGTTGTGCTTGTTAAATCGTAAGCACCGCCCAAACTTAACATTTGCTGCTTTTGGGGTGTTGTCAGCCGTATAACAGGCTCATAATTTCCGGATGGGATGCCATTTTCAGGCGCAACCCATTTATATACCCTGCCGTTAGTAGCATCATTCAGTTTGATGTAATTGCCATTATTGGCTCCCACATTGGAAAAGTTAACCTGATAGACTGCAGAATCAGGGTGTGTGGAATACACGAAAACAGAATCATACGTCTGACTGTTTACTGTAGTATCTGTAAGGCGATAGAGTACACGTGAAGATTTATAACCAGTGCTGTCCCATGAAGGATACAATGCAGAAGATAAATTATCACCGATGGTGCTGAGGAATTGCCGTTGCTCTGTTCCAATACTTTGATCCAACGGTTGGTTTTTACCGTCAAATTCATTGAAATAACGGATAAATAACCGGGATTTTTCAGTTTTGATCTCATGATTTGTTCCAATCATCATCCGGTTGTAACTGGATGTCCGGTATTCAAATTCTACGATAATACGACTGTCTTTGGTGATAAGTTGGTTTGATGTAAAAATTATTTCCCCTGTATTATAGTCAATGATGTAATCCTGGGTTTGTCCCCTTGTCATTAATTCTCCGTCAATATATACACGTTCACTCCCGGAAACCACCACAATGTATTTTTCATTTTCTGCCCCCTGTAGTTTATACGGCCCCTGGTTTCCTTCTTCTCCCATGAATTCCATTTTGTGATATTTCCCCATGCTGACAGATACACTCACATCGGAATGAATTGTTGTGTTTGTGTTTTTGCCCAAAACTGTATTAATGTGAATGCCTCGCGTATTTTTGTCATAACGCATGAAATAATCTTCCTTTGCTGTCAGTGAAATATCACCTGCTTTAAGATTAAAATCCGGATTGTATATTTCAACAAACACATTATCAAATTCCTGTAAATTTTGCTTTGTCCCATCAGCCTGAATGGGGATATTTTTGTCAGTTAGTGATGCTCTTACATATAGGTTTTTGCTTAATTCCCCATCAATCTGAAGGTTTAGGTTGGAATTGTGTACGGCATTTTGATTGTTTCCCACGTTTATCCCGCGTGCAATGCTCCCGTTGGTTTTGAGTTTTGATGTTTCTGACCTGGATTGCCGCAAATCGTCAGGATGATAAAAACGGTTTGATATTGCATGTTGATTGCCCGTTGTTGAATCTTTTTCCCAACGCAAATGCGGAATGTATAATGTTTCCGTTGTCGTAATGTCAACAGGATAAGAGCGGTATTTGGCAATAAGTTTTTTGTTTTGTATTTCCTTCGTCAAATACAATTGTCCTTTAAAGAAATCCAAATGATAACCAGATTGGTTTACAGGTTCCCCGTTTTTATAGTATAAACGAAAATTATTGGGAATGACTGGCACATGCTTTAGTTGGTAAACACTATCTGAAGTAAGGATGTTTTCGCTGTGAAACAATACCAGGTTTTGAGCTTCTGAATAAAACGAATTCAGAAGACAGAACATCATTACAGCTATTAAAAAATACCTGGTCATAACTACGAAATTACTGTTTTTTATTGGCTTTTGATTCGTTATTTGTGTAATATTTTAAAACTTGCTTCGTTGTTTCTGACAATAATACTAATTTTGCTTTTCTTAGTATCCGTAAAATATAATTGGCTTGACTAAAGGTTTTTTAAGTTTAAAAGAAATTGTTTTTCTGGCGTTCCTAATGCCTGTAACGGTATTTGCCCAGTTGAATGATACTTCAATCAACATTTTCAACGTAAATTTAACTTATGCTTTTCATGTGCCGGATGGTGATATAGCAGAACGCTTTGGTGTGAGTTCCATGATCGGGCCGGCTGTTGAGTTTAAACATAAAAGCAACTGGATGATTGGGCTTGAGTATGGATATTTATTTGGGGGTAATTTAAAACAAACTGATATTTTAGACCATCTCAAAGACGAAACCGGCAATATTATCAATAAATACGGCGAATATGGAACCATTTTAATGACAGAGCGTGGTTTTTATGCCGGCGGCAGCATAGGAAAAATAATTCCCGTATTATCTCCAAATCCCAACTCGGGCATTAAATTGCAGCTTGGTGCAGGAGTGCTTGAACATCATATCCACATTGAAAATAAGGATAACAATATCCCCGGTGTGCTTGGCGATTACAGAAATGGATACGACCGGAGAACCAATGGTTTGTCATTGAAAGAATTTGTTGGGTATCATTTTCTTGACCCCAAAGGGTACTTTAATTTTTATGCAGGATTTGAATTTTATCAGGCATGGACATACAACAGGCGTAATCTGAATTACGACACCGGATTACCCGATAATGAGCTCAAACATGATTATTTATATGGGTTTCGAATAGGATGGATTTTGCCTCTGTACAGAAAAGATCCCGATCCGTTTTATTATTTTTAGTGCCTGATGACAAAGTTTCTTTATACAACAGGAATATACGTTTACTGGCTGACAATACGTATTGTGTCTGTTTTCAATCCTAAAGCCAATGCTTTTATCAGGGGCAGAAAAGCATGGTTACAACAATTAAAAAACATTACATCTAAGAATAAAACCAAGTGGATTTGGGTACATTGTTCATCCTTTGGTGAATTTGAACAAGGAAAACCCGTAATTGACAAGATAAAACAAAATTATCCTGAGTATTCTATTCTCCTGAGCTTTTTCTCTCCTTCAGGTTACAATGCAAGGAAAAATTATGCTTCCGTTGATGCTGTTGTTTATATGCCCATGGATGTGCCGAAAAATGCAAAACAATTTGTGGAAACGATTAACCCGCAATTTGCTCTGTTTATTAAATATGAATTTTGGTATCATCACCTGTATCAGTTGAAACAACATAACATTCCGGTATTTTTGATATCTGCGACATTCAGGCAATCTCAGGTGTTTTTTAAATGGTACGGTAAATTTTTCAGAACAATGCTGGATTTTTATGATGCCGTGTTTTTACAGGACCAACACTCACAACAGCTTGTTAACAACATTTCAGATACGGAAACACAGGTGTGTGGAGATACACGGTTTGACAGGGTAAAAGAAATTGCACAAAAACCCTTTCAGAACGACCTGCTGGATGCGTTTGTAAAAAATCAGGATAACATAATGATAGCCGGTAGCACATGGCCTGCAGACGAAAAACTCATTGCTCAATGCACGAAAGAGATCAAAAACCTGAAAGTGGTATTGACTCCGCACGAAATTGATGATAAACATCTTTCTCAAATCAGGAAAACGTTTACCAACCGGAAAATTAGCTTTTTTACTTCAGCATCCTGCGATGAAGCAGCAAATGCCGATATTTTGATTGTGGATATAATGGGGAGTCTCTCAAGCATATACCGATATGGACATATTGCCTATGTGGGGGGCGGTTTTGGAAAAGGGATTCATAACATACTTGAACCGGCCGCTTATCATTTGCCTGTTATTTTTGGTCCCAATTTTCAACGATTTGTCGAAGGCCGTGAATTAATTCAGTACCATGCTGCCTTCTCTGTTAAAAACAGTGAAGAGTTGTGCAATATCGTTCATAAATGTATGGATGATAAATTCAGATCGGAATGCAAAAAAAATATGAAAATATATATGCATGAAAAAGCAGGAGCCACAAAAAATATTATCGAAGCATTACAAAATTTTGACGTTTTTAAAGCGTAATTTTATCGTTTCAACATGTAAACTGTTGTTCATAATATTCCACGGATTTTTGCCACTTATGCTGATAATATATTGAAATTCATCTCATTACTGTGATTTAGCAAAATGTGGTTTACATATAAAGAGTCCAGTCTAAAAACCCCTCTTTTTTTTAAGCTCGTATAAATGCGATATTTGAAAAACGATTTGACTTTTTATTTTTACGAGCCGGAAATAGAGTTAATTTCATGAAAAACAAAATTTGAACGATAAAACTGTTGAAATTTGCTAAGTACATGACAAAATTTTTGTAATTAGTTGAATTTTAGGCTCAACATTGCATAAAAGAGCGTTAGCGATGAAAATCAGTCCGTATTTAAAATAGCTATATGCTCTACGTCCAT
>JBNGDT010000095.1:0-9606 GCA_049975305.1 Bacteroidales bacterium
TACGCCATCTGCGGCAATGCTCAACATTGTGCGCTTCACCGTAGCTACGGCTACGGTTACAGTGTTCATGCTGGTGCTTCCCGCATCTGTCATATATTATAGCCTTTCGTAACGCAAACCACTTGCGGATTTGAGGTTTTAATTTAAAGCAAAAAATAAATAATATTTGATTACATCCAAATTTTATAAGTTTATTGACTTATTTTTGATTATATTCAAATTTTATATTCCGCTTTTGTCACGGATTTTGCATGCTCCGCCGCAAAATCAGCGCCAAAAGCTACTGCATCGCCTAACGTCGGTCATCTCAACCACCTTTTTCAGGCCTTGTCAGGGTATTACTGACGTGCTTTTCCTGGGGAAAAACTGAATGACTTGGCAATACCCGGGTTTAACTTACTCGTCCACCGGCCTTGAGGAGGGACAGGTGTAAATTACTAATTTTCTGGAAAATCGTATCCGGCAAGCTGCATAATTTTTTTAGGGATGCTGGTGTTGTCCATTTGCCCGGAAAATATTTCAGCACCATGTCCTATGGCATACACGGGGACAGGGTTTGCAGTATGCTCCCATGTTGTAAACCCGACACCTGCACGTTTATTTAATATCTGCATATAGGTTACCGGTAAAGGAGCATACCCTCCATAACGGCTATGACTTACCTCATTGCCGGCACATACCGCAGCTTCTTTAACCTGCTCAGATTCCTTGCGGGACAGGTCATCCAAATCAAATATTTTCGGCAAGTCAGATGGCTGAATATCACCATTATGAAGCAATTCAGCCATGTATTCAACAGACATGCCCTGTTTTTCCAGTAAAGCATAATTTGTCTGATATTTCATTTCTGCGTTTCCGAGCGCAAGGCCACCGGTTTCATGGTCTGAAGTCACAACAACCAGGGTTTCATCGGGATGTTGCAGATAGAATTTAAGGGCTTCCTGAACGGCTTGATCGAAATCAATGACTTCACGTACAATGGTAGCCGCATCATTGGCATGAGCAGCCCAGTCTATTTTACCTCCTTCAACCATGATAAAAAACCCGGTATCGCTATACAGATTTTCGATGGCCACCCGTGTAATGTCAGCCAGGGAGTATCCGCCTTTGTATTTCCGGTCAATGGCGTAGGGCATTTCAGCTTCATGGCCCAGCACAGGATTTATCAACACGGTTTTTTCACTAGGTTTCGTTTGACTGATGCCATTTTTTTCTCTTATTACCCGGTAATTATTTTCTTCAAGGTAATTATAGAGGTTCACACCGTCATTTTCCGGTTCCAGTAATCCTCCTCCACCAAAAAAATCAACATCACTTTCAGCCAGTTGTTTTCCAATTGTGAAATAATCATCCCTGTTTTTACTATGGGCATAAAAAACAGCAGGCGTAGCATGGTCAATACTAACACTGCTAATGATACCCACCCTTTTCCCTTTGCTTTTAAATACAGTTGCAATGCTTTGAAATGCTTCTTCACCATTGGGGTTCATTGCAATCCGGTCAATATTGGTTTTGTGGCCGGTTGCAAGTGCTGTACCTGCAGCAGCAGAGCCTGTAATCAGGCGGTTGGCAGCATGGGTTGTTGCTAAGCCGCAAACAGGAAGTGTGTCAAAAGCCAGTTTCTCAAAACCAAAGGTATCATGGTTGCATGCGTGCAGATAGGCCTCTGTCAGTTTAACATGGGAATGTCCCATCCCATCGCCAATGAAATAAAACACATATTTCGGGGCATTGACGTTTGTGTTTTCCTTGTTGGAAAAATCGCAGGCATAACAGAAAAAAATCAGTCCTGCTAAAATCACATAAAGTTTTGAGAAATTACTATTTTTCATTGGTCTAATGTATTAACTTTGTCACCAGTCAAAATTAACCGAATAATTGTGTATTAAAAATGCTTTTTATTGAAAATTTTACGGTATGGCAATAAAATTTCACAACACACTCACACATAAGAAAGAAGATTTTGAACCATTGAATCCGCCACATGTGGGGATGTATGTATGCGGGCCCACCGTATATAGCGATGCTCACCTTGGGCATGCCAGACCCGCCATCACCTTTGATGTGCTTTACCGGTATTTAAAGCACGCCGGTTATAAAGTTCGTTACGTGAGGAACATTACTGACGTTGGCCATCTGGAAAACGATGCAGATGAAGGGGAAGACAAAGTGGCCAAAAAAGCCAGGCTGGAATCAGTTGAGCCTATGGAAATTGTTTTTCAATACATGCGTATGTATCACAAAAACATGGATGCACTGAATGTGTTGCATCCGGATATTGAACCACAGGCCTCTGGCCATATCCCGGAACAAATTGAAATGGTACAGGACATTCTCGATTCCGGGTATGCTTATGAAACCAACGGCTCTGTATATTTTGATGTTAAAAAATACGCAAAGGAATATGATTACGGGAAATTAAGCGGTCGTAAAATTGAAGATTTGCAGACCAATACACGTGAACTAACATCCCAATCAGAAAAACGCAACCCGCTGGATTTTGCGTTGTGGAAAAAAGCCTCGCCTCAACACATTATGCGCTGGAAATCGCCTTGGAGCGTAGGTTTTCCGGGCTGGCATCTTGAATGTTCTGTTATGAGCAGCAAATATCTTGGGGAAGAATTTGATATTCATGGCGGTGGTATGGACTTGCTGTTTCCCCATCACGAATGTGAAATTGCACAGTCAACAGCAGCGCGGGGAAAAGAATCTGTCCGGTACTGGATACACAACAACATGATTACCATCAACGGGCAGAAAATGGGCAAATCACTTGGCAATTTTATCACGCTTGATGAGCTGTTTTCCGGCACACATAAAATACTTGAACAGGCATACGAACCAATGACCGTGCGCTTTTTCATTTTACAGGCACATTACCGTGGCACGCTGGATTTTTCAAACGAAGCATTGCAAGCTGCTGCCAAAGGATTGAAACGGTTAACAAGGGCATACTATGCAATAGATAAATTGCCTGTTTCTGAAAAAAACAGCGTGGATGTATCAGCAATCAGGAATAAATGCGAACAGTCTATGGCTGATGACCTGAACACCCCCATTGTGATAGCTCATTTGTTTGATGCGGCCAACCTGATAGGGCTTATTCAAAACGGAAAGGAAAAGATATCCGGCACCGGGAAAAAGGCATTGAAAGAGACCTTTGAAACCTATGCCTCCAACATTCTCGGTCTTGATTTTGAAGAAAAAGAGCAAAACAAAATGCAGGATAAACTGAAACCCATTGTGGATTTGTTGCTGGACATCCGCCTGCAAAGCAAAAAGAACAAGGATTTTGCCACCGCTGATAAAATCCGGAATGAACTAAAGGCAAATGGCATTATTGTGCGTGACCGTAAGGACGGGTATGACTGGGAAATAGAGTAGCTGGGGTGATAATGTTTTTATTACGGGGTCTATCATACAATTCTTACTAAATATCCGTTTGTTTACCTAATATTTTTCATAGATTAAAAATTCACAAATTAATATATTTGCATTAGGGGTAGAAGTTTCTCGTGAGGGCGGAGGTGGTTAGCCCGCAGTAGTGCAGACTTTATTGGCTGCTGCTGTGGCAGAGCGGCGGAACAGAGCTCCTGTAACAGCATTTCAGGCAAAAGGCTGCACAATGCGGCTATAAACCGGAGACCGACCTTTTTTGGGTTTAACTAAGAGACCTTTTCTAAGGTTTGAAACTTTAGAAAAGGTGTAGAAAGATTAAAACCAAAAAAGGGCACGCCCACATCACAAAATAACTCACTGAAGGTTGCTTCACTTTAGTCGAGCTTATGAATCACCAGGCCGGAACGCAATTTGGGTTCAAACCATGTGGTTTTGGGCGGCATGATGTTCCCGGTATCGGCAATGTTAATCAGTTGTTCCATGCTGACAGGGTAAAGTGCAAAAGCGGCTTTCATTTCCCCTGAATCCACACGTTTTTTCAGCTCACCGAGGCCGCGGATGCCACCGACAAAATCTATGCGGTTGGATGTACGCAGGTCTTTGATGTCCAGCAAATCATCGAGCACCAGGTTTGACAAAACGGAAACATCCAGTACGCCGATGGGGTCATTCTCATCGTACGTGCCTTGCCTGGCTGTCATTTTGTACCACTTTCCACCAATGTACATGCTGAATTCGTGCAATTTGGCCGGTTTATAAATTTGTTCCCCGATCTCTTCGACCTCAAATTTTTCTTTCACTTTGCCAATGAATTCATCTTCATTCATGCCGTTGAGGTCTTTAACCACACGGTTGTAATCAATGATGTGAAGCTGGTCATCCGGGAAATGTACAGCCATAAAAAAATTATATTCCTCGTTGCCGGTGTGGTTTGGATTTTTGGCGGCAAACTCATCACCAATGCGTGCTGCAGCTGCAGTACGGTGATGCCCGTCTGCGACATAGGTATTGGGCACTTTTTCGGCAAAGAGTTTTTCCAACCTGGCATTGTCTTCATTGCTGTAAACAGGCCACAGTTTATGGCCAAACCCATCCTCGGCAACAAAATCGTACTCCGGTTTTTCTTGTTCAGAAATACGCTTTACGATGGCATCAATTTCGGGAACAGCCCTGTATGAGAAAAACACGGGCCCAATGTTGGCGCGGGTGTACCTTGTCAGCACCATGCGGTCTTCTTCTTTTTCGGGACGGGTAAGTTCATGTTTTTTTATGACGCCTTTTTTATAATCTTCACAGGCAGCTCCTCCAACAATGCCATACTGGGTACGGTTGTCCATAGTTTGAGCGTAGATATAAAACATGGGTTTATCATCCTGTTGCAGCCAGCCTTTTTCCTGGAATTTTTTAAAATTCTCAGCGGCTTTTTCATACACCGTTTCCGAGTGGATGTTAGTGCCTTCGGGGCAGTCAATTTCTGCACGTGTAATATGAAGCAGGGAATACTCTTTTCCTTCCGCCATTTGGGCGGCTTCTTCAGAATTCATCACATCGTAGGGAAGGCTTGAAAGCCCGGCAGCAATGTCTTTTGGCGGCCGCAGTCCCTTAAACGGTTTCACAATTGCCATAATTTTTATATTTAAAGTTTTACAAACATGGAACTAATCAGTTAAAACCTAACACCTATCATTATTAACCATTAATTTACCTGGAACGTTTTATCTCCTTTTTCCCACAAGCCTTTAATCTGGTTGATGGCAGCGATGCCTGCTCCAACATTGGCTTCTTTGGTTTGTGCGCCCATTTTCTTGGGGGTGAAGAAATAGCGTCCTTCGTATTTGGCAGCTATGTCATCAGCACAATCAGGGGCAATATCAGAAATATAAGAGAAATCATCGCGTTCGGCAAATACCTGCATCAATTCTTTTTCATTGATTACTTCTTTGCGGGCGGTGTTGACCAACACAGCATTTTTTGGCATCTTGCTTAGCAATGCCGTTCCAATGGATGCTTTTGTTTTTTCATTGGAAGGAATGTGCAGGGATACATACTGGCAGGTTTCATACAGCGCTTCTACCGAAGTGACAGGTTTCACACCATCGGCTTCAATTTCTGCCCTGTCAATAAACGGGTCAAATGCGTACACTTCCATACCAAATCCTTTGGCAATGCGTGCAACGTTCTGACCTACATTCCCGTAAGCATGGATACCAATGGTTTTGCCTTTCAGTTCTGTCCCGGTTTTCCCGTTGAAGCCACCGCGTGCAAGGTAAACCATCATGCCAAGCGCCAGTTCGGCCACAGCATTGGAATTTTGACCGGGCGTATTCATCACAACCACGTTGTTTTTGGTTGCAGCTTCAAGGTCAACGTTGTCATAGCCGGCACCTGCCCTGACAACCACTTCAAGGTTTTCAGCGGCATTGATGACTTCGGCAGTTACTTTGTCAGAGCGGATAATCAGCCCGTTGGCATCTTTGACAGCTTCAATCAACGCATCCTGCCCATCGTATTTTTCCAGTACAGTCAGGTCATAACCTGCTGACTTACAAATATCCTTTATCCCGGTTACGGCATCGGGAGCAAATGGTTTTACCGTAGCGACAAGTATTTTTTTCATAACATTACATTTTTATTATTGATTAAAACAACAAACCTTGTTCCCAGGTTCTACTTAAGCGTTTTCTTTTTCAAAATCTTTCATGGCTTTGACAAGGGCATTTACATCATCCATGGTACATGCATTGTAAGTTGACGCCCTGAAACCACCAACAGACCTGTGTCCTTTTATGCCGACGATGTTTCTGGCCGCGGCAAATGACAGGAAATCCTTTTGCAAATCTTCATATTTTTTTTCAAAAACAAAACAGATGTTCATGCGTGAGCGGTCTTCTTTGGCGACGGTTCCTTTGAACATGTTGCTTTCATCAATAGCGTTATACAAGGTATCCGCACGCTGCTGTGCCAGTTTATCCATGGCCTCAACACCACCCATTTCTTTCACCCATTTACAGGTTTCCCTGATGGCAAAAATATTAACACAAGGCGGTGTATTGAACATTGATCCATTGTCTATGTGGGTTTTGTATTTCAGCATTGTAGGGATAGGGCGGTTCACTACTTTATCCAGCATGGATTTACGGATAATCACAAAAGTAACCCCAGCCGGTCCTACATTTTTCTGAGCGCCACCATACACTATGGCGTATTTAGAAAAATCCACGGGGCGGCTCATAAAATCAGAAGACATATCTGCCATCAATGGTACCGGGGAATTTATATCTTCCTTGATTTCAGTGCCTTTGATTGTGTTGTTGGTAGTGATGTGAGCATAATCAGCATCATCGGGGATATCATATCCTTTTGGGATGTAAGTAAACCCTTTGTCTTCGGAAGATACTTCAATTACATCACCCCACAGTGCTGCTTCTTTGATGGCTTTGGTTGACCATGTCCCTGTATTGAGGTAAAAAGCTTTTCCCTGAAGGAAATTGTAAGGAATCATGGCAAATTGCATGGAAGCTCCACCACCGAGAAACAATATTTCAAAATCATCGGGAATGTTCATCAAATCATGCATGAGTGCTTTAGTTTCATCCATAACAGCTTTAAACTCCGGGCTGCGGTGAGATACCTCCATGATGGATTGTCCATTGTCATCAAGTTCCAAAACGGACCTGGCTGTACTTTCCAGGGTTCTGTCAGATAATTTGCAGGGACCTGCATTAAAAATATGTTTTCTCATAATACTAATTTTTTTGGTTCACATTATATTTTTAACAAAAATAACATTATTTGTCAATCAGTCAAATGACTGAAAAATGATTTAAAACATACGTTACTAATCAGTAAAAATTGGTTAATAATGGTTAAGATCGGTTAAGATCTGTTGCGACAAACCAGAATGACTTGTATTCCATTTAAATCATCTTCCTGATCCAGCGTAATAATAAAGCCCGTTTCCGCACCTGTTTCTTTTATTGCATCGTTAATTCCGTTTAATTCACGTTGCATATTGTCTGGTGTTAATTCCCAACAGACCTGTATCGCAAATATGATTTTATTCTGATTTTTAGTGTGTATTTAAAACACAAACTATTATGTATTAGCAACACAAACTATTTGTTAGAGAAATGATTTAAAACATAGCAGGCGGCATTTAAAAAAACATTTCTTTTGCGCCGGACAAGTTTTTGAATTTTGAGAATTATCTGTCTTCGCTCTCCGTCTCCGTTTCTCCGCCGGACAAGCTTACGCCGGACAGGTTTTGTTATTTGTATTTTGAGATCCGTCTTCGCCGGACAAAGCTTGCCCGGCGCTAGACGGGTTTTGTTATTTTTAAAAAGCAGTGGTTTTCTTAGATTCACTATTTAAATTTGATGGATATGTTACACGGTTTTGATTTTGAAGCATGGGTGAGAAACATCTGGCAGGTCACCCATTAATAAAATGGGAGCAGCACGATTATGCTGCAACCCTCCGTATAATGGACGACCTGCCAGGTGAGTTCAATAAATCCATAGATTAGCATTATTATTGCCCATTCATTTTCTCCGTGATAAAACCAAATTGCGCATTAATGTTACCGGCCTCAATATTAAGGATGGTGTCAATTTTGTTTTCATCAAGGAATATTGCCGATGTTTTTTCACAAAAATCATATTCATACTGATTTTTCCTGTTGTCAAAAAACACATTTGACTGTGTGGAGTCGTATTCGCTTATATCCAGACGGCCACCGGTAGCGGTTATTAAGAACACTGCAGAATCGGAATTCAAGTAATTGTCGGTTAATTGTGCAAATCCTTTATTACAAGCCGGGCAATTGTTTTCAGTGATGACAAAAACAACCCTGGTGTTTTCTTCTATGTTGTATCCATGGGTTTTTGTAAAATAATCACTAAGCTTTTGATAATCGTTTTTATTGCTGCACCCACTAATTGCCAGCATGAAGCTCAGGAACATCAAAAAGGGTATAAACTGTTTCATCTTTGTTTTGATTGTATTTTCTTATTAACAGACCTTCGTTTATTAATTCTGTGGTATAAGCTATATAGTCATATTGGTCAAATAAGTACTCACCCAATTTGTTAAAATCTCCATCCAATACCATCACTGAAAATGGATTTACCTTTGTTTCCATATTATTTTTGGGTGTTCTGTTGTTTTCGATGCGAATAACCAATACATATTTATTAACATGTTCATTATAAAGGATTTTACGAATATACCCATATTTATCTGTTAATTGCTGGAATTTGTTTGATGGTTCTTCTATTTTTATAAATTCAGCCCCTATGCTGGTGTATTCTGATTCTATCTTTATTGTTTTAGTGATTTTAAGTGTTGATGTATCCAAAATAAATAGGTTATCAGAATATAATGAGGCTTTAACCAAATCCTTATTAACAACATTATAAAATGAATAATCATCAATTGCTTGATTATCAAAAGAATCAATTATATTACGGTATATTTCATCTCCTCCAAATTCTAAAGAGTAATTATCACGAAAAACATTATTGATTTTTAAAAACCGCGGAATATCTTTATAATAGTTTTTGTAATAATACTCTACCTCTGTTAAGCCATCAGGGATTTCTACGTTTTTAGATTTTTCCATTCTCCAATCTAACCAGAAAAATGTTGTTTCATTTTTATTGTATAATTGAGGTATATGAAACTCATAATATCTCCCTTTTTCATCATATAATTTATCGTATAAATCAATTTTATGCCAGCATTTTCCTTCACTGTCTATTATCGCAATTTGATTTGTATAACTTGACTGTAAAAGGATAGTATCTTTGGAAGCTAACGACAATGACTCTATTGAGCCAAGTTTTTGCATTGCTTTTTGTAAACTTGTTGAATCAAGAAGGTTCCCATGTAAATCAAAGTATTTTATACACTTATCTGTAACAATGTCTCCCAAATATATATATTTCCCGGATTTACCCTCTCCGTCTATGACTCCTGCAATTCCATACCTATCAGGATTGACATGAAAGGAAATGTCTTTAATTTTTTCAATTTTATTATCATTGGTGTTGTTACAACTGATAATTATTGTTGTAATAACGATTAAAATTAATTTTATTTTTTGCATAAACTCATTAATTTTAATGTCAAGGGCCCAATTGAACCCTTGACATATTTAGCTATTTTTCCTTGCAAACAATTGGATAAACTATATGTATTTCTTCTCCT
>JBNGDT010000096.1:0-9550 GCA_049975305.1 Bacteroidales bacterium
CAATATGGGCATAATACACACATTTAAGCTGATGCTTATCAATCAGCTTTCTAAAATCGGCCATATAATCCGGTAACACTTCGGGATTGACAGCCGTATCTTCAATAACTGGCACCGGTTTTGTGTCTCCGGGCATATTGTACAAAATTCCCAGTCCGGCTTTGCGCAAATCCCATACCCGTTGCGTATCATCACCTTTAATCACAGGGAAACTGTATCCCAGTCCTTGTTGACGCATTTCCTGCTCCATCTTTCCGGACAGGGATTTAATCTCTTCCATGGTATCTCGTGCGAATTCCACGATTAATATGGCTTTAGGACTGCCTTCAACGAAAAATCGGTTTTTTTCCTGTTCCCGGTTGAGTTTGCTCAGCTCAAGAATTTGATCATCCATGAGCTCAATACTGGATGGCTTGTATTTCAAAGCAATGAGATTTGCCCTGAAAGCTTCATCCAAACTGTTGGTATGCACACACACAAGGGCATTTTGTGCTGGTGGCAGGGGTTCAAGATTAAGTTTAACCGCCGTAATGAAAGCAAGCGTACCTTCAGATCCGCAAATCAGCGAAGAAAGGTTGATTTTTTTATTCGATTTTTCAAATACCGATGTATTGTATAGAATATCTATGGCATACCCTGTATTGCGGCGTTTTATGGCCGGATCCGGTAATTGGGCATGCATTTCCTGTTGTACTTTTTGATCGGATAAAACAGCGTATAACTGACGGTAAATCTCACCTTCTTTGTCCTGCTGATTGCATTTTGAGTTGAACTCATCCGGTGTCAGCGGTTTAAATGTGACTTCGCTGCCATCGCCTAATATGGCATCAATTTCAAGACAGTGCTCGCGGGTAGAACCATAGACAAGGGAATGCGCTCCGCAGGAATTGTTCCCAACCATTCCGCCGATGTTGGCACGGTTAGATGTGGATGTTTCAGGGCCAAAAAACAATTTGTCTGAAGATGTAATTTTATTGAGCTCATCACGAACAACACCCGGTTCTACTTTAAT
Organism: Bacteroidales bacterium; assembly: GCA_049975305.1. GTDB lineage: Bacteria > Bacteroidota > Bacteroidia > Bacteroidales > ML635J-15 > JAQIBY01. The sequence goes on from JBNGDT010000096.1 coordinate 1,013, forward strand.
CCATTTTTCTTCAGGCCGGTATTCAATGATGCTTTTCATATGGCGTGATATGTCTACAACAAGCCCGTTTCCCACTACCTGTCCGGCCAGTGACGTACCTGCACCACGAGGTATCACAGGCAGTTTATGTTTTCTGCAAAAATCAATGATAACCTGAATATCCTCTTTGTCTTTCGGCCACACCACTGCCACAGGTATTTCACGATAAGCAGAAGCGTCGGTAGCGTATAACCGCCTGTATATAGCACTGTCTGCAAATTCGCCTTTGATATCACTTTTAAGTGTCTCGAAAGGAAATGTATCACATATGTCCACAACCTTTTTCATTTATGATGTCAAAATTAGAAAAATCAACGGTAAAGTTTCGTTTGTTCATAGTAAAATGATTACCTTTGTAAAGTAAATTGTTTACAACTAATAAGATGAGTGAAGAGGATTTTGATTTTTTGTCAAACAGTGAGTCTGAGGATTTAATCAACAATTTTGAATCCTATTTGAGGCATGGATACCCATCGTATTTTGATGTAAATGAGCTTGAGATATTGTTGGATTATTACCTGAATATGGATAAAAATGAACAGGTTTATGCGTTGTTGAAATTATCTGATAAATTGCATCCCGGAACCGTGGGGATCAAGTTCAGAAAAGCCAAGTATTTGTTTTCTAAAGGCAAATTGGATGAGGCATGGAAACTGTTGGATGAAGTTGAATCCTTAGAAAAATCAAATGCAGAAATTTACCTTGTCAAAGGCATGATACATGTCATAAATAAAAAATTCACTGCTGCCGAAACAATGTTTAAAAAAGCAGTTGACATGGCTGGGGATGAATTGGAAGACATGTATTATACCATAGCCACAACCCTAGAAACGGCTGCCCAGTACAAATCTGCTATTTCTTATTTTCAGGCGGCTTATAAATTGTCAGGGGGATCGGATCCGGAATTGTTGTATGATTTGGCATATTGTTATGAAAAAGCCGGTGATTACAAAAAGAGTACCGACTATTATAAAAAATACCTTAACCACAATCCATTTTCAGAATCTGCATGGTATAACCTTGCTGTAAATTATCACAACAAAGGAAAATACCATCATGCCCAGGAGGCATTTGAATATGCGCTGACTGTAAAACCCGATTATTCACCAGCGGTACTTGGCAGTGCTGAAAATCTCATGCAGTTGCAAGACTATAAAACAGCCATATTGTATTTTAAACAATACAGCAAACTGGCTGAACCTGAAGCCGATATCATTGCGGAAACAGGAGAGGCCTATTACAGGCTAACGGACAGGAAGACAGCACAACATTATTACCTTTTAGCTCTGGATAAAAACTCTGGATGTTCAGAAGCCCATTATGGACTTGGTTTATTAAAATATGATGAAGGAAAATACCTTGAAAGCATAACACACCTCAAAACAGCCTTAAAATACGAAGCGTATAATCCAGATTATTGGTATTCATTAGCGATATCCTATCAAAAGATAAATTTTATTACCGAAGCAGAAAAAGCCTTTAAAAAAGCACTGGATTTGTACCCTTACAATCCGGAAATATGGGTAAGTTATGCTGATCTTGCCTTTTCATCAGGAAATGTAAAACACGCCATAGAACTCTTAACTGAAGGCGAAAGTTTCAATGAGGACATTGCCCGGATAAAGTACCGGCTGGCTGCTTATCACCTTGAAGTGGAAGATAAAAAGAACGCCATTTCCTATTTTTCAGAAGCATTGAAATTGAATGCCGATGAATCTAATGATTTCTTTTCTTTCTATCCCAAGGCCGTCCAGTTTACGGAATTGCGGTCATTGTTAAAAAACAAGCACTAAGAAAGTATTGGTTCCTGTTTTTTCTCGCCCAACAACCTTCCTTTTCGTAATAAAATACTAATATTGTAAGCTGAATTTGCAATTTTTCCCGGTTGGTCATTTGGGACAAATAAAGAACGATACAATTAAATTACAAACGAATGAAAAAATCAATAAAGCACGCACTCAATTATGGACTGAAAGGCATGGCTATGGGAGCAGCCAATGTTATTCCGGGTGTTTCAGGAGGAACCATTGCTTTAATTACGGGTATTTTTGAACGCCTGATGGACTCCATTAAGTCATTCAATGTAAAAGCTGCAAAACTGCTTTTTAAGGGGAAATTTAGAGATTTTGCCAATCACATTGACTTTTTTTTCCTGGGTTTTGTGATGTCAGGTATTGTTATCGCCATTGTTTCCATTGCCCGTTTGTTTGAATATTTATTTGAAAATTATCCTGTTTACATTTGGGCATTCTTTTTCGGATTGGTAGCAGCATCAGTATATTACGTAGCCAGGCAAATCGGTCGCTGGACATGGCAGGTCATTGTGTGTTTTGCTTTAGGAACAACAATAGCCATGGTTATTTCTGTGCTCACACCAGCTACCGAAAACGCTGAAATATGGTATTTGTTTATTTGTGGCATTGTGGTGGCATGTAGCATGATATTACCTGGGTTGTCGGGATCCTTCGTGTTGATCCTACTGGGCAATTATCAACTTTTGTTGGATGCTGTTAATGATTTGCGCTGGGATATATTAATCCCTGTAGCAATAGGAGGGATAGCTGGTATTTTGTTTTTTGCTCATCTCTTGTCTATGGTATTTAAAAAATTCCGCGACCAGACAATAGGTTTATTATCCGGGTTTATATTTGGATCCTTAGGCATTCTGTGGCCGTGGAAACATACCATTGTCGAAACATTTGACGGGAAAGAAGAAATTGTTGGTTACGATTGGTACATCCCGGAAATGAATGTCGAAGTGTCCATAGCCATCCTGATTATCCTCATAGGTATAGTCAGCATTTCTTTGATGGAAGGAAAAGCCATGAAGAAAAACCCCCGTGGTAATTGATCAGAAAAGGCTTAAACGTAATTTGGCTTTTTGTAACTACTCAGTGCTAAAATTAAAAATACTCAACTATTCAGACGGGTTTGCGGTGAGGAGCTACTTTTGCTGACACTGATTAGTTACGTTTTTTTTTACTTTGGTAAGCTTTCGTAAAATTTATTTGTGTTTAACTACCTTCAATTATTCTGATTCCTGGAGAATCCAGACAAAGATTGGCAAAAAACTTACGATGAGTTTATGCAACCTTCATTATTCTCGATGGGATAGTTTGTGAAAACTATAAGCCCAAAGACCGACCAATTTCAAAATACCGGCAAGAATTAATAGAAGTTACCTTAAATAGTGATTATAAGAAAACACCAAATAACAAAAACCAAATGTCAAATAAATTCCAAATTTTGTGCAAATTTTGTGCAAACGAGGGCGGGAAAGCTAAACCTTTAAACACAACAACGTGGTGAAACTAAACATATAATAGTATTTCCTAATCCTTTTTCAGACAAGGCAACAATACAATTTGAAATAGGAACGAATCCTCAAATAGTTAACATCTATATTAATGACTTGATTGGCAGAACAATAAAAACAATAGTCAAATCAAACAACAATCCCAAAGGAAAATATTCAGTTGATTTTAATTTATCAGGATTTAAACAAGGGATATACTTTGTTATTTTAGAAATTGATAAACAGAAATATACTCGTAAAATAATATACAAACACTAAATTGACCATTTTATGAAAAAAACCGCATTTACATATTTTATTTTGTTTCTCATTTCTCTAAATGTCCTTGCTCAAAAAGTAGACAAAAATAATTTCAGTTTAGGTCTTTTTATTGGCGAGGGAACAGGAGTCTTAACAGATTTTAGTATTAATGATAAATTTGGAATTGAGTGGAATATATCCTATAATGAAATGTTTTATAAATACAGATATACAAACAAATATTCTGATTTTATAAATCAAAAATATAACAATATATATAGTTCATCTCTTTTATTAAATTACAGAAACAAATTTATGGGTATTAACAAATTAGATTATCATTTTGCTATCGGCAGCAAAATGAGGATTATTACTGATTTTTATCAGGGAATACCTGTTTTGACACCTCCTAATGTTATAATTATTGATGACCCAACAACCAAAATTAAAATAGATATAGGTATTAGTTCATTGATGGGTACTGAATATTGTTTGACTGAAAACATTTCCGTATTCTTTGACTTAGGGACATATATTGAAATAACAGATGTTTTTTTATGGTCAAATTTTCAATTTAGAACAGGATTAATGTATCGTATAAATTATAAAAAGAAAGAATAAACAGCCGAGAACAGTACCTATGCCCAATAGCCTATGATAGAGCAAATTGAAACAGCATTGCTCCACAGAAAATTTGTAGCGGTGGAAAGTGACGAAGCCCGCAAACGGCTACTGGGCATAGCTGCGGAACGTTATATGAAATCATTGACTTCTGGCGTCAAAATGATAAGATTAAAAAAAGTCGGATCTATATGTTCATTTTTTGCAACAATTTTATAAAGCGTTTCAAATGTAAAATCCAGAATATTTCCTGGTTCGTCGGCATATATTCCGTCATCAGGAACAAAAGTATATGTTAGTTCATTATCATAATTTGAAATTGAAGCAGAGCCGTTTTCATCACAGTTTGGTTCGGTAATATTTAATTCAATTTCTGCAGTAATGTGAGGAATATTGTTACCATTGGAAAAAGTGGTTGTTTTTAGATTCTCAAACATCCATGTTTGTTGGTCAATGCTAACTACAGGATAATTATTATTGTCTCCGTCAATACAAGGAATAAAGTTAAATATGATGTCTAAATCGTCATCAAGTTTCGTAATAATTACCCGTTTATAGTTTTCGGAAAATCCTTTGAAGAGTAATAAATCCTCAGGGAAATAATTCATACTTACTTGTTTTTTTGTTAGGATTGTTTCTTGGTTTATACTGTTTGATGAGATATAGTTTACTGAGCTATTTCCCTTTATTGTGCTGTTAGAAATCAGCTTTACAACTTTTGTGTTATCGGGTCTTTTTATTTCAACGAAGTAGATACCTGTTAATAAATTAGCAATACGAAAAGTATGTCTTTCGGAGTCTAAGTATTTACTATCTGTGGCTAATATTCTGCCGGATACATCAACAACGGATCATAGTCCGGAATGCATTTGTGGGAATTGCAAATTACAACTGTTTTCCATCGGGTTTGGAAATACTTGTATTTCAGAATCCAGGTTAGTACTACTTTGAATTATCTGATTTGGGTCATCTATCTCAAAATTAACGATATCTGTTCCCGTTACAATCAGTGTAGATCCCTGAGTTAAATTGCATATTTCTACACTGTCAACTGTACTGCTGTAGCCTGTTCCGGTAAAGCTGACTTGATAGGTTTGAGCATTTGTTAAAACTGTTAATGTAACAGCATAAATAAGGATTATGGATTTTATCATTATAGTTTACTTTTGATTGATAATACAAAAATATTCTATAAACATATATCTGAACTTGATATAAATCAAGAAATGCAAAAACCAATTATTTTTTTTGAATTGAGGTGGATTATTTTTGTGCTCGAACTCTGCTCAATGTTTCAGGGGACATCCCCAGTAAATTTGCAACATAAATGAGTGGAATTCTTAATATAATATCAGGAAATTGTTGAAGGAATTTTTCATAACGTTGTGTAGCAGAAAGCAGAAATGTTTCAGCAATGTACTGATTTAAAAGAAACAGTTGATCGACTAAGGAAAGTCGAACGAAACGCTCAATTTTATGGCTTTGCTGACAAAATTTTTCGAAATCGACATAGGATAAAGCGTATGTATCCATATCTTCCAAAGCAATAATAATCTCATGAACCGGTTTTTGTGAGAAAAATCCGGAATTTGCCATGAAATCACTTTCTTTAGAAAACCATGAAGTATATTCCTTGGTTTCTCTTTTATAGAAGTGTCTTGCAATGCCTTTTTCAATAAGATACAAGTATCCGGGAGTTCGATGTCTGTCTTGAATGATTTGATTTTTTCTAAAACTAATTGGCGAAAAAGCTTATATTAGATTTTGCAGCATTTCATTGGATAAATCCGCTGATTTAAATGCATTTTTCAATATGTTATTTGCAGCATTGCTTCCCATTTTCTTTTTGCAATTCTAACGAGTTTTTGCGTATAAATTGATTTGATAAATATAAGTATATTTTTCTATTATACAACTTTGGTAAGAATAATAGCTTGTAACAAGCTCTTAGTTCAGTTTCTGAAATTCGATCAGAAGCTTTGAAAGCATCTCATACTTTTGGACTTTGAATTTAATACAACTTCCCGCCCGGAATAAAACAAGTGTTTACTTATTCAGTATTCTTACTTGTATGCCGGATTTTTTATTGTATCCCATGCTGATAGTTTGACCCGGTTTAATCTTTGAATTGATGATGGCCTCGGCCATGGGATTTTCAATGTATTTCTGAATAGCTCGTTTCAGCGGCCTGGCTCCAAATTTACTGTCAAAGCCCCTTTCAGCAACAAACTTTTTGGCTGCCGGTGAAAGTTTGATTTTGTAACCCATGGCTTTTATACGTGCATATAAACCTTGTAATTCAATGTCAATGATCTTTTTGATGTGTTCTTCTCTGAGCCTGTTAAACATAACAATATCATCGATCCGGTTTATAAACTCGGGAGCAAACGATTTTTTAAGCGCCTTATTAATAATGCTTTGTGAATGCTTGTCAATATTCTGTCTTCGTGCTGCTGTATCAAATCCAACCCCTTTTCCATATTCTGACAATTCACGTGTTCCAATATTCGAGGTCATGATGACGATGGTGTTTCTGAAATCCACACGCCTTCCCAGGCTGTCTGTCAGGCGGCCTTCATCCAAAATCTGCAGCAGAATGTTGAACACATCGGGATGTGCTTTTTCTATCTCATCAAGCAATACCACAGAATATGGTTTACGACGTACTTTTTCAGTAAGTTGTCCGCCTTCTTCATAACCAATGTATCCGGGAGGAGCTCCAACAAGCCGTGAAACTGAGAATTTTTCCATGTATTCACTCATGTCAATGCGTATCAACGCATCGTCAGAATCAAATAAAAAACGCGATAATACTTTGGCAAGATGTGTTTTTCCAACACCGGTGAGGCCAAGGAAAATAAAGGAACCTATTGGCCTGTTCGGATCTTTAAGACCTGCGCGGTTTCTCTGGATGGCAAGGACAATTTTTTCGATGGCTTCATCCTGGCCAACCACTTCCTTTTTCAATACATCACCCATTTTTATGAGTTTTGTACCTTCGTTTTGTGCGATGCGCTGTACCGGCACACCTGTCATCATGGCAACCACTTCTGCCACATTGTCCTCTGTAACCGTTTCTTTGTTTTGCTTCAGGTTGTCGTGCCATTGTTTTTTTGTCTGTTCAATTTGATGTTCAAGTTCACGTTCCTTGTCTCTGTAGGCTGCAGCCTGTTCAAACTTTTGTTTGCCAACAGCAGCGATTTTCGATTTATTAACATCTTTGAGTTTTTCTTCAAGCGTAGTGATATTTTCCGGTACAGTGATTTTAGAAATATGAACACGGGAACCTGCTTCATCCAGAGCATCGATGGCTTTGTCAGGAAGATGTTTATCGCTTATATACCTGGTAGTGAGCTTAATACAGGCTTCCAGTGCTTCGTCGGTATATCTGACGTTGTGATGCTCTTCATACCTTTCCTTAATGTTTTTCAGGATTTCCATGGTCTGTTCTTGTGATGTGGCTTCCACAATGACTTTCTGGAAACGCCTTTCAAGAGCAGCGTCTTTTTCAATGTGTTTTCTGTATTCATCAAGAGTGGTAGCACCAATACACTGTATATCACCCCTGGCCAGGGCAGGTTTCAACATATTGGCAGCGTCAAGAGAACCTGCAGCGCCACCTGCACCCACAATCGTGTGGATTTCATCAATAAACAAAATGACTTCATCTGTTTTGGCAAGTTCGTTTAGGATAGCTTTCATTCGTTCCTCAAATTGTCCCCGGTATTTTGTGCCTGCCACGATGGAGGCCATATCAAGCGTAACGATGCGTTTGTCAAACAACACGTGGGATACTTTTTTGTCAATGATTCTGGCAGCAAGACCTTCAGCTATGGCTGATTTTCCAACACCAGGTTCACCAATTAACACCGGATTATTTTTTTTACGGCGACTGAGGATTTGGGAAATACGTTCAATTTCACGCTCACGACCAATGATGGGATCGAGCTTGCCTTCTTTCACGGCTTTGGTTAAATCAATGCCGAAATTATCAAGCACTGGGGTATCAGATGATTTTCCGGTTGATGGTATGCTTTTTCCGGGCCTGTGTCCCGTTGGTTCTTTAGGACCGGTTTCTTCAAAATCTTCGTCATCAGTCTCATCAATATCAGCACTTGGGATATCCATTTCCATGTTGAGTTTAATCAGTTCATAATCCACATTCATTTCATGAAAAATTTGTGTAAGGGGAGAAGCTACACGCAAAATCGCCAGGAGCAAATGTCCAGAATTCACCTCTTCACTTTGCATAGCCTTGGCTTCAAGGTTCATGAAATTCTGAATACGTTGTGTGCTTTCATGTACTTTGATTTGTTCAGCAT
>JBNGDT010000097.1:0-9527 GCA_049975305.1 Bacteroidales bacterium
AACATATTCTGATATCCATTTGAAAATGGTTGGTTCCTATCATTTTTTTTCTTTCAGTTTTTCACGGATTTTTTGTTCAAGCTCTTCGCACATTTCAGGATTGTCTTCCAGCAGTTGTTTCACAGCATCTCTTCCTTGTCCCAGTCGAGTGTCACCGTAGGAAAACCAACTTCCGCTTTTGCTCAGTATATCGAAATCCACACCAAGGTCAATAATTTCTCCGATTTTAGAAATGCCTTTGCCAAACATAATATCAAATTCTGCTTTACGGAATGGTGGTGCAAGTTTGTTTTTCACCACTTTTACCCTGGTCCGGTTTCCTGTAGCGTCATTGGTGTCTTTAAGCTGGCCTGTCCTTCTGATATCAATACGGATTGAGGAATAAAACTTCAGGGCGTTACCGCCGGTAGTGGTTTCCGGGTTGCCAAACATCACACCAATTTTTTCCCTCAACTGATTGACAAAAATACAGGTAGTATGTGTCCTGTTGATGTTGGCGGTAAGTTTACGCAATGCCTGCGACATTAATCGTGCCTGCAGGCCCATTTTTGAATCTCCCATTTCCCCTTCAATTTCAGCTTTTGGGGTAAGAGCAGCAACGGAATCAATGACAATAACATCAATTGCTCCTGAACGTATGAGGTTATCAGCAATTTCAAGAGCTTGTTCGCCGTTGTCAGGCTGAGAGATGTACAAATTATCAACATCCACACCCAGGTTTTCCGCATAAAAACGGTCAAATGCATGTTCAGCATCAATGATGGCTGCAATGCCGCCATTTTTTTGTGCTTCGGCAATGGCATGAATGGCCAGGGTTGTTTTACCTGATGATTCGGGACCGTATATTTCAACAACCCTGCCGCGGGGATATCCACCTATACCCAGGGCATGGTCAAGCGATATTGATCCTGAAGATATCACCGGGACATCTTCAACCACCTGATCACCTAATTTCATAATGGAGCCTTTACCAAAATCTTTTTCAATTTTGCCAACAGCAAGTTGCATGGCTTTTAATTTTTCTGATTTTTGGTCTTGTTTCTTTTTATTGTCTGTCATAATCTTTAATTTATTTTTTCAAATTAATCATGTGATTTCACCAAATCAGCACTTACGCCTGCCACAGCACACTTTTTTTTCAACCATCTATTTTAGTTATCTTTCGTATCACGCGCTTCTGTAGCACTTCCGGGTGTGTTTTCTCCGGGATAAAAATACAAAATAAATTTGGTATTCTTAAAATCTGACATGGATATTTTGTTGTTATTTTGATCAATTCCACTAAACACCGGAACTTTATCACCCGGTTTCAATTGGCTGGTATCCATAATATCGTTTTCTTTGTAAGCGTTAATATTTTATAGCTTTTGCCTAAAAAAAAAAGGTTGTTTTTATGTCTAAGTTATATAAGATTTTTTCTCCATTGAAAAAGTGTTATTTTTATAAAGATTCTTAAAGATAATATTCAGGGTGAATTGGAAGCAAAAATTGATGGTAATTTTCATTTCCGGCCTTTTTTTGGGTTGCGGAATACAGTCTTCTGTTTTTGCTCAAAGTCCGTTATTAACAGATGAGGAGAAAGAGTTGTACAAGCAGGCAGAAGAGAGCATGGGAAATGAAGATTATGAAAAAGCCTTGCGTCTTTATTCACAATTGTTAAGCTTGTACACCGATGATGTTGTTTTTAGATACAAATATGCAGCTTGTCTCATTCAATTAAACCGCGATATCGAAAAGGCTGTTGAATACCTGAACATAGCAAAGAGCCATGCAAAATCTGAGATTCCTCAAATTTATTATTACCTGGGACAAGCATTTCACCAGCGGTATATGTTTGATCAGGCCATAAGGTATTATACTAAGTTTAATCCTGATGATGTACGACGCAGGGAAAGGGATAAATTCCCGGTGCAACGGCAAATTCTTATGGCCAACAACGGAAAAAAACTGATCAGATATGCTTATAAGCTGGATGTTGTTAACAAAAAAAACCTGAACAGAAGCAATTTTTATTACGCATACGATATGGATGGCATTGGTGGGGAATTTGTAAAAAAGCATCCTTCTTTGCAGACAAGGTATGACAGTAAGCACGAAAATAATCCCATCGCCTTCATTTCAGATGCAAACGATAAATTGATGTTCAGCAGTTATGGTAAACGAGGCGACACAGGAAAAGACATTTATTTTGCAGACCGGCAGCCTGACGGAACATGGGGTGAACCCTACAAACTTGAGCATCCCATTAATACCAATGAAGATGAAGATTATCCGTTTTTGCACCCTGACGGTAAACATCTGTATTTCAGCTCAAAAGGGCATAACAGCATGGGAGGATACGATTTGTTTGTTTCAAAATACAATGAATCAACCGGAAGCTGGGGTGTTCCACAAAACCTGGATTTCCCTGTTAACAGCCCTTTGGATGACATCCTGTATGTAACTGATTCTGTTATGGACTACGCTATTTTCACTTCCAACAGGAATGCTGAAGGGGACCGGTTGATTGTCTATACCATAAAAATTAAGAAGGAACCTGAAAAACATGAAATCGAGAACATACAGGATCTCAGGAATATTTCAAAATTAGAACTCAGCCCGTTGGCTGACCAAATGAAAATGAGGGATGAATCTACAAAGGAAATCAAAGACAGGATATATGAACGTAAACCGGCACAGGACAAAAAAGAAGATATCCTACCATCAGATAAATATTTGGCAAAATATTTAGACCTCCGTGAAACAGTAGAATCTGATTTTAACACAATGGATAAACTGTCTGATGAAGGAGATAAAAAGCTCAACAAGTTTAAACACAGCGTCATTGATGCCGAAAAATCCGGAGATACCAAATTTATGTTGGATGCCGCAGAGATTCTTCATATATACAGGCAGCAACTGAATAATTTAAAATCCGATATTAAAGAACTTCATTCAAGTTACAATAAATTGCCTGAACAACCTGATAAAAACAATTTTGAAACATTGATGAATGAGTTGCAAAGTATTCATAACAGCAATCAACGTATTATCGAGCAATACAAAAACATTGATATTCTGGCCGACCTGGAAAACAAACTGGGCAAACAAATTAAAAACATGGAATCCAACAAAGAAAAACTTGCCCGAATTGAAAAGGAGATGGAGCAAAATTTAGAAAAAGTAAGTGGAAAAAACGGAAGGGATGATGAAGAGCTGCAGGCATTGCAAAATGAACTGAAAAATCAATACATTCAGCTTGCATATGAAGTTAGCCTGGACAGTCTTAAAATGAGGGATACAAAAACACAAATAAAACACGCCAGGACCATTCTGTCTAATCTGTACTCCAAGCCAACTGATACCATTACTCTGCCTGAAAGAAAAATTAGCGAGGTGTCGTTTGAATTCCGGAAAGAACGCATTAAAAATCTCTCGGAAAAACGCGAGCAAATACAAGAATATACCAATAAAAAATACACTATTGAGCCATGGTATGAAAATGAAGCATTTAAAGAGTCTGTGGAACAAAATCTGTCACAGGCAAGGTTGCTTAATGATCAGATACCACAAAACATCATAAACAGGCAACCAAAGCTGGCCCAAAAAGTCAGCAGACAAAAAAAACTGGTTGACGATGCAAATGCTTTACGAAATCAAATCAGTAAAGAAAAGGATGAAAGTAAAATACGGGATTTGTATGAAGAACTGAATCGTAAGATTGAGGAATTAAAGACAGTAAATCAGGAAGTATCTGCCTTTATGGAAGAAGATGTGTATGCTTCTGATGACACAAAAGTCCGGGATAATACCAATATATCAAACAACCGGGGCACCCGGGATACAGGCACAGAAAATGATACAGAAACCAAGGTTTATGAAAAGGATATCTCTGATATCTATACGCCTGATAAGATCACTGTTTCGACGGAAAACATCAGGAAATCTTTGTCAGAATCTGATGAAGAACCACCCGAATCCACCGATGTAAAAATCAGGTATTATAAAAACAACATAGAAGAAAAAAGCAACCGCGTTGTGGAAGTTCATCAGGGATATTACACTCAATTAAAAACCGCATTTAATACCCTGAAAGGAAAAGATGAAATTGCTAACCAGACAAGTATAATACAAAACGCTGAGAACCTAATGGAAGATGCTGAAGGATTGCGTATTGCTGCAGACAATCAGAAAGACCGGGCCCGCACCATTGCCTTGTATGAAAAAGCGGAACAAAAAGCACTGCAGGCAAATCAGTTATTAAACGAAGCCTACAAAAAAAATACAGGAAAGCCATTGATAGAATTTACAACACCTGATTTACCTTCTGCTTCTGAATATAAGGCTTTTGAAAACAAGCAAATCGAAAAGCTGACTGCCGTAGAAGATCCGGAAGAAAATATCAAAATGGTTGATGGAGGTTATACAGTGCAACTTAAGGAAGAAATCCTGGAAAAAACGGACAGCCTTGCCAGGGCTGACGAAACCATGGATGCACGATTGGCTTCCACGCCCAACAAGGTAGAAAAAATTCATCTCACAACTGAAAAAGACATCATCAACTATACCATGGGGGGATTGCTGAATAAACTTATTTACTCCGAAGTAAAGGCCATGGACAAAAGGATGAAGGATAACAATGAAAAATTGCAAGCCCTGTCTGAAATGGGGAAAATTGATGAATACAACATTCCCGAAATAAAAACGGATGAATTCATTCCTATTGAAAATCAAGACATAAGTCCATCTTTAAGAAAACAGCAAATGGCTGCCGCTACAGATTTATTTGTGGAAAAAATGGATATTATTGCTAAGCAAGAAAAACTGTTGAACTCTTTAAGAAGAACCCCGAGGGAACCTTTGCTCCCTGAATGGTATGACATACAGTCTAAACTGATTAATCGGAAATACAACAGGCCGCCTGATGAGGAATTAACTGATGCCTTGAGTGCATGGGATGTATCGGATGCAAATAATTTGCCTTACAATGCCAAACAAAAAAATAACCTGGTAGAAATACGGTCGGAAAAGCAAGAGTTGGAAGCAAACATTAAGAATACCGAACGGGAAATTGAAAACATTAAAAACAAATCATGGTCTGAAAGTAAAATACAAAAACAGGTAAACAAACTCAGTCAATCTTTGTACTCATATAAACTTGAATTACAGGACGCAGAATACAGAGAGCTAAAACAGATACTGGATGTGCAAAAAGACATGACAAAGGCTCCTTCTACCCAGGTGGAAAAAACTGCTGATCAAATTGCTGACAGCCTGGAGTCCATCGCAAATAGGACATACAGGTTAATGAATATAAAAGAGGATCTTTCAAAACAAGAATGCACTAAAATCCTCGCTTACGCTACAGGATTGCTAAAAGAAGTGAATAATTTATGGCATTTACGTAATAGAACCGGTGAAAACGCAAATCAAATGCTGGAAAAACTGATTGGGCATTATAGAGGTAAAAAACCAATAATCATCGCTGAAGCCAGTACAGATGATCTTTCTAATCGTACAAACGAAAATGAACCCCTGACAGAAACCCGCTATGATCAAGCTGAAAATGACTGGCAAACCCGGCATACGGATACACAAGACAGGGATGAAGTGAGGAGGACAGAACAGGATACTAAGGATAGGATAATACGAGAACAGGAAGACAGAGCGGAAGAAACAGACTTTACTGAAAGGAATTTCTTTTACCGGATACAAATTGCTGCACTTGTACAACCATTGCAGGGGAACTGTTACCGTGATTTAAGCCCCGTTGTCAACGAGCAGGTTCAAAACAGATCATTGTATAGGTACCTGGTGGGTAAATTTTATAACAAACAATCCTGGCAACAACCCTTATCCCTTGTCAGACGCATCGGATTTAGTGATGCATTTGTGGTTGGCTATCTTGAAGGCCGCCGGTTGACCCTGTCGCAGGCAAGGCAATACAGTCACCTGGAAACAAATAAACCGCCTGAATTCAATTATTACGGTGACCAGCGTATGCTGGCACAGGAAGATACCAGGCAGCCTGAATATCAAACAGAAACCCCAACAGGAGAAACTGTTATAGCCAGAAACATCAATGAAATTTTAGAATCGTTTTTTACCATTCAAATCGGGGTGTTTAGCCGTGTTAAGAAAGAAAGCAATATCCTTGGTATATCAACAGATTTTTATAACCGTACATCCATGGGTAATTTGCGGTATTTTCATGGCAAGTATGCAACACGTTCTGAAGCAATTGCCAGTTTAAACACAATAAGAAATACCATCCCGGATGCATTTGTTACTCTGCATGTTGGCGGACGTCCCATGAGCTCAGGTGTTACAAGAGAAAGCATGGAAACTGCCGAAGAAGCGGCAGCCAGGCTTGATATTCCGGTGATACGTGAAGAAATTGAAGTTGACCCGGCCGATACAACGGATGTAACACCTGAAATACGCATTCAGATTGGTGCTTTTGTTGGGAAAATGGACAATGAAATGTTAGTACATTATAAAAATGTATTTTCTCCATATCGCATTGTCATCATGCGCAAAGGTAGATTCCACTATTATCAGCTCACAGGTTTTGAGAATTATGCGGTTGCAAAATACGCTTTAAGAAGGCTTGTGAAACCTGAAGTTCCGGATGCCTTTTTTACTGCATACCGGGGAAATGTAAAAATTCCTGTGCGTCAGGCCATGTTAATTATTAAAATTGATTAACTTTGCTGATATGGTAAAAAAGACCCGTGAACATATTAAGTCGTCAAAAAACAGAAACCATAAGGCGGATAACTATAAGTCCATGGTTTTATACAACGATGATGTTAATAGTTTTGATTTTGTCATTGACAGCCTTGTTGAGGTTTGTAAGCATGATCATACGCAGGCTGAACAATGTGCCTACATTACGCATTTTAAGGGAAAATGCGATGTAAAAACCGGAAAATATGATGACCTGAAACCGATGAAAGACGCGTTGATTGTCAGGGGATTAACCGTAAAAATTGAATAAATAATTATGAGCATTGGAGCTGTTATCTTTTTGATTTTGTTAGGCCTTTTACTTATATGGCTTGAACTGCTTGTTATCCCTGGAACTACGATAGCCGGAATCGGAGGCATTTTGCTGGTGGCGGCCGGTGTTTACATTGCTTTTGATTCGGTTGGTACAGTAGCCGGCTTGTGGGCACTTGGAGGTGCTTTGGTGCTCCTGATTGTTTCCATTGTGTTTTTCCTGAAATCAAACACGTGGAAAAAACTTTCCCTCAATGATTCGGTACAGTCAAAGGTAGAATATTTCAAAGAAGACAGCATTAAACCCGGCGATATTGCTACCGCCGTTTCAAGGCTTGGTCCATCAGGCACGGTACGTGTGAATGATATTACAGTGGAAGCCGAATCGCTGGACGGGCTGATTGACCCCGGTACCAAACTTAAAATAATTGAAGTAAGAAAAAATAAAGTTATTGTAAGAACCCTGTAACTATTTAGCCGCATTTGGAACGATTGTACTATAGCACGATTGCATGATAGCGAGAAGGAACGAAAGGGAAATTGTAAGACAGAGAGATGGCGTGAGGGCGTGATAAAGATAAATAATCAGAACGTAGGAAAAAATAAAGGTATATCCCTTGAAATCTCATGCATTAGTTCATTCGTGCTATTACGCATTCATGCTTTCATGCCTTCGTTCCAAATGCGAGGAGGAGTTACTTTTGTTAATATCCATGTAATTTATTATTTTTACGTTCTGATTTAATTAAAGAACCTTAAAAAATAAACATTATGGGAACACTAGGTTATGTATTGATTATTGGCGGAGCCATTGTTTTTTTATGGTTGTTTTTATATTTTATCCCACTGGGATTGTGGTTCCAGGCACTGGTTTCGGGTGTCAGGATTTCTCTGCTGCAATTGATCTTTATGCGGTGGAGAAAAGTACCCCCGGCCATTATTGTCAGGGCAATGATTGAAGGAACAAAAGCAGGATTGAATCTGGGCAGAAATGACCTTGAAGCACACTACCTTGCAGGCGGTCATGTGGAAAAAGTGGTGCATGCTTTGGTATCTGCATCCAAGGCAAATATCGACCTGCACTTACAGATGGCAACCGCTATTGACCTGGCCGGACGCGATGTGTTTGAAGCTGTACAGATGTCAGTGAATCCGCGCGTTATCAACACACCTCCTGTAGCAGCAGTAGCCCTGGATGGAATTCAGGTAATTGCAAAAGCAAGGGTTACCGTTCGGGCCAACATCAAACAACTGGTTGGTGGTGCTGGCGAAGAAACTGTGCTTGCCAGGGTAGGCGAAGGTATTGTATCTTCTATAGGCTCATCCGCTACACACAAAGTTGTACTCGAAAACCCCGACAGTATTTCAAAGGTAGTACTTAAAAAAGGCCTTGATGCAGGAACCGCTTTTGAAATTCTTTCCATTGATATTGCTGATATTGATATCGGGAAAAACATTGGTGCCGGCTTGCAAACTGACCAGGCTGAAGCTGACCTGAAAGTAGCTCAAGCAAAGGCAGAAGAACGACGTGCTATGGGATTTGCCAAAGAACAGGAAATGAAAGCACTCACCCAGGAAATGAAAGCCCGTGTTGTTGAAGCCGAAGCCGAAGTGCCAAAAGCCATAGCCGAAGCATTCAGAAACGGAAACCTCGGTATCATGGATTACTACAAGATAAAAAATATTCAGGCCGATACTAGCATGAGGGATTCTATTTCAAAGGTGGATGACGAACCTCGTGAAACGTGAAAAAGGCAAAATGGATAAATAGAAACTGTCTATAATCCGGAGAGGATGTAATTAATCATCCCAACCATCTTATTGATTATTTTGTGAAATAAAATTCAGAACTCCTGACTTATCGTAGCTGTCGAAAATTTATAGGTTAATTTTAAATTTGTTGCCGGAAATTTTGTCTCACTATCATTTAAAGTTTGACATATTTCTGTTGCTGCTTTATTATCTCTGGGATTAGATAGTGAATAAAATTCTACCGTTAAAGTTTTATTTTAACTTTATTGGAATCTATCTCAACTTCATGTTCTGCAAAATCGCTTTCCGGCCATTTATCTTTTACATTTTTTTGTATGTTAATATAGCTACCCGATATTCTGACCACAATTTGGCAAAAAATTCGGGACCGGATATTTCCCCGTCGAAAACAAGTGTAAACCTTGTCAAATCAGGGTCTGCTTTCAATTGTTGGTCAGTGATTTTTATGGCAACATTTTCAAATAGTTCCGGAAGAATTTGATCTAAAATCATCTCTTGCATTTTCTCGTTTTTGTTCTACAATTTCAGATATTTTAAATCGTATATTTCTCGCTTCGGTGATACGATCCAAACCAAGCAGTTTGCCAAATTCTCCGGGACTGATATGTTTTAATTGTTCGGGATTTTTTATCCTGCATAAATATATAAAAGCCAGAGTTATACATTTAATACCGATATGTGTTCAATTTTTTTGCCGACAGGCAGAGCAGGGTTATTTTTTATTATGATTACTTAATGTTATACCTAAATTCATTTTTATAGCTAATTCCTGC
>JBNGDT010000098.1:0-9512 GCA_049975305.1 Bacteroidales bacterium
TAGGTCGCCGCCTTTTTTTTAAAGCCTTTCGCTTGCGCGGAAGGCTTTTTTTATTATTTTAGTTGCATAATGAAAAAGTGGTTAATATACCTGTGGTTAATATTGACTTTTTCTTCTGTTGCCAAAGCTCAACATGAGGGCATTGAAAGGCACTTTAGCAATTGGACACTCAATTATTCTCCCGACAGCATTGATTCAGGATATCGTAAAGATACCCTGCTGGAATCATTTCATCTCTATGAAAAATTTTATAACCAATCCATTCATGGTGGAATGCTTGCAGGCAACAATGGCCAGGCTTTTCTTTCATACGATTATTTTGCCCGGCCTCCCCTACCCAAATTTGTCTTTAAACACGCTTACTCCAGCTATTTCAGTCATTCCGATGATATGGTGTATTTCAATGCACGAAAACCATTTACGCTTTTCAGTTTTAATTCCGGGCCAAATGCTTATGAAGATGTGAAGGGAACGATATCCTTAAATGCAAATCCGTTCTTTAATGCAGGCTTACAATATCATTCGGTAAAAACAGAAGGAGCCTTTATCAATTCAGGAACAAAAAACAAAGATTTTAAGTTGTGGCAAAGTTACACCGGCAAACGGTACCAAAATCATTTTAATTTTATTATCAACAAACTGCAAACGCAACAGTTTGGAGGTATTGCTGAAGATACAGCTTATGAAAATGGTACCCGGATAGATAACCTTACGGTGAATCTCACGGATGCATCTACTGAACTAAACAATCAAAGCCTTTTCTTTGCCCACGAATACCGCTTTGGGAAAACCTATTCAGACACCATTTACAGAGAAGAAGATACTGTGTTGCAATTTCACTACAGGGGTCCGGTCAGTATATACCAGGACGTGCAAATTGAGCAAACCCGCAGGATGTACAGTGACATCCCCACCCCGTTTTATGATAATATATTCAGAGATTCAACCAACACTTTTGATTCTGTAGCGCTGACCACGGGCATACATCAAATCGGGATGCAATTTTTTCATTACAATGATTCTGTACAGGATTCCCATGCTTTTGTTGGGGTTATCAGTGAAGTGAATCGTTTTCATCTGCCCACAGGCGATAAATTGACTCAAAGTCATTTTCTGAAGCTATTCCTTTCAAATGACAATAAGGCGCATTATGCTATTAATACAGAAGCACAATATGGGATATCCGGACGCCGCCAGAAAGATTTTACATCATACATACAATTTACGTGGAAAATAGATAGTATGCAGCATATATCAATTTCCAATAACATGCGTAACGAAGCAGCTTTGTATTTTCATGAATACTACAGTTCGAATCATTATCAATGGGATCAAAACTTTATCAACGAAAAAAGCATAAAAACAGACTTAAAATTCAGGCATAAAAAACATCATTTCAACCTGCGTGCACACCATGTATTCCTGCAGAATCCGGTGTATATTGGTACCAATGGAATACCTGCTCAATACGATGACAACGGTCACATTTACGGAGCTGGTGCCGGCAAAACGTTTCACATGGGCTCGTTCGGCCTGAAAACAGATGTCTTGTATCAACATACAGGCATGGATTCAATTATTCACTTCCCTAAGTTACTAGGGTACACCGGCTTGTTTTTTGAACATGATCTGTTCGATCATAACATGCGTTTGCGAGTAGGCATTGACGGGCGATACATACACCAGCATAAGTCTTATATATTCATTCCTGCCACCGGATTTTTTGTGCTCACCAGTGAAACCCTGGCAAAAAACTTGATGACAGATGCATATATAAGTTTTAAAGTGAAACGTTTCAGGGCTTTTGTACGTTATACTAATATAGGTGGAAATCTGGTTGGCAATGCTGCATGGACAATGTTACACTATCCACAGCGTCCATCAGCAATAAACTTTGGATTTTCCTGGGAGTTTTATGATTAAAACAACCGGATGAAAAAAATTAACTACATAAAAGTTGCATTGTTACTTGCCTTGTTTTTCCTGGCCATGCTGTTTGGTCGCTGTAAGTTGAGCACAAAGGAAAAACAACAGGACGAAGAAGTGCAATCCCAGGTGGTGGATTTTCATGATATCAAACAACGTGGGGTTATACGCGCAAACGTCAGCACCAACTCAACAGATTATTTTGTTTACCGTGGTAAGCCAATGGGATTTCAATTTGAATTGCTGCAAAAATTTGGCGAAACCTATGACCTGGAAGTGAATATCGTGGTTGAGAACGATTTAATAAAAAGCATGGAATACCTCATCAACCGGGATGTTGATATCATTGCCCAAAGCCTGACCATTACACCCAAAAGAAAAGAATACATTAATTTCACCGAACCTATAGCACAAACCCGTCAGGTGTTGGTTCAGCGAAAACCCAACCCCCGTGATAGTGTTGAATTTATAAGCAATCAGCTTGATCTGGCTGATAAAACCATACACATTCAAAAAGGCGGAGCTGCATACAGCCGGCTTGTTAATCTTTCAGAAGAGATCGCAGATACCATCCATATTGTGGAAAATGACAGCCTTGAAATGGAAGAGCTGATACGCTTGGTTTCCAACGGAACCATTGACTATGCAGTATGCGACGAAAATGTAGCCATTATCAATGCTATCTATTTTGATAACATTGACATCAAAACCCCGGTTAGTTTTCCACAAAATCTTGCATGGGCCATACGGAAAGAATCCAAAGATCTTGCTGACAGTATCAACATCTGGTTGACAGAATACAAAGAAACGCGGGAATACAAATACCTGTATCACAAATATTTTAAAAGTTCACGGGCAAAAACAACCCGCTCAAGTATCTATTATTCCGGTGAAGCTGGCCACATTTCAGAATACGATGAATACATAAAAGAAGCCAGCGAAACCATTGACTGGGACTGGCGTTTGCTTGCCTCTCTCATTTTTCAGGAATCCCGTTTCAACCCCAACGCCGTGTCATGGGCAGGCGCCTTTGGTATTATGCAATTGATGCCTTCTACGGCTGATTTTCTCGGTGTATCACCCAATTCCTCAGTGCCGGCACAAATACATGCAGGGGTCAGATACATCAAATACCTTGATAAACAGTTTCCTGAAACCATAGACAATGAAAGAGACAGAGTGAAATTTATCCTGGCTTCATACAACATTGGGCCGGGGCATATTTTTGATGCTATGCGTCTGGCTGAAAAATACGGCAGAAATCCAAACAAATGGGAAGGACATGTAAGGTATTTTCTCTTGCATAAATCCAACCCGATTTATTATAAGGATGAAGTTGTCAGGCATGGCTATTGTAATGGTTATCAGCCTGTACGGTATGTTGATGAAATTATTGAACGATATGAGCATTACCTCAATGTCATTCCGCTGAGTTAAGTGAATCCATAAGCACAACTTCCGGGGTTACCTCGGTGTTGCTTTTATTGCCTGCCCTGTCAATCAGATAAAATCTTAATTTTATGGTATCACCTTCATAAGGACCATTGAAATTGATTTCACTGACAATGATATCCCCTTCAAGGGTAGGGTTATTAGCCGTGGTTTCAAAAAATGGAATCCGGTATTCATAAGGGACAGCAAGTTCAACTTCCTGGTAACTTCCCTCCTTTTTTTTCAGTAAATCAATGAAAAGGTTTTTGTTTGTATCTTCATTGGCTGTATCCATGGATTCTTCGTGGCCGATATCACCATCACCATCAATAAAATGCAAGCGAAGTGTACCGCTAAGCACCGGATTATCCAACGCATCAATGGTATCGCGTACCCTGAATGATTTATATACTATTTCGGGTTCGGGGGGATACTCTTTAATCTTATAGCAAGCTACAAACATGCTTAAAACACATAAAGCGGTAATATATTTCATGGCATCTCTAAACATATCTGTAAAGATAAAAAAAATATTTCAAGTACATCTATTTTATATTATTGGTATAATTTGCGACAGGGCAAAAGATGCAGCTATAATCGGCCAACCTGCAAACCCCATATCCTATTACACGGCTAACAGGGGGACAACCCCCGATTTTTTTTTTGTGGGTGGCGCCCAAATCAACTATACATCCACTATCTGGCTTTAAAAATTCTTATTTTTTGATCAGGTCAATGCTACGGTGGACAAATTTATTCAGGGCTTCACCTTTGAGCATGTTATTGGACAACAAGGCCAGGTCAACAAGTTGTTTGACAAGCTTTGTGTTTTTCCCGAAACTTTTGAGTTTCTTGTTCTTTTCCGCCTGTTTTTTATCCAGCTTAGTTCTTAATTCTTCAAGCTTATCTTTATCAGCCTGTTTGATTTCGTCTTCTTTTTTATTTTGTTGTTTTTTGTTCAGTTTGTTGATTTCCTGATTCAGCACATCAATTTCGCTGTCAAGTTTATCCAGTATTTCTCCCAGTTTTTTGTTTATTTTTGTGTTGATTTCCATGATAAGCGGATGATTTATATTGACAACCAATTTGTAAGAATCCGGAAGGGTACTATAAATGCCACCGCTGAGCTGGGACATATCTTTCATTCTGCGCATAAACTCTTCCTGAGTAATCATTACAGGCATGGTTTTTTCATCCAGCGGCTCAGTGGTAATGATATAGTTACCGTTGCCGGGCACCTGCGATTCAAAAACAGGAACAAGGCGTTTTTGATCCTTGTCGCTCATTTCGCTCACTTTACCCTCATCTTTATCAATAAGTTTATCCACAACATCAGCATCTACTCTTACAAACCTTGTTTTATCCAGTTTTGATTCAAGGTGATTGACAAAATGGGTATCTATCTGCCCGTCCATCAACAATACATCATAGCCTTTATTTTTGGCATCGTTGATGTAGGTGTATTGTGCATCTTTGTCTGTAGCATACAGGAAAATCAACTGTTTATTTTTATCTGTTTGATTGTCCTTGATGATGTCTTTATATTCATCAAGGGTGAAATATTTTTCATCTGTATTTTTCAGCAGTAAAAAATCTTTGGCACGGTCGTAAAATTTCTCTTCGGTCAACATACCATACTCAATAAACACTTTCAAATCATCCCATTTTTCTTCAAACTCCTTTCTGTTTTTATTAAAATTCTCCTGCAGTTTGTCCGCCACTTTTTTGGTAATGTGTCCGGAAATTTTCTTTACATTTTTGTCGTTTTGCAGGAATGACCGGGAAATGTTCAACGGAATATCCGGCGAATCAATCACGCCGTGCAGCAGTGTCAGAAATTCAGGCACAATGCCTTCAACAAAGTCGGTAACGAACACCTGGTTGCAATACAGTTGTATTTTGTTTTTCTGGATGTCTATGTTTTGCCGTATTTTCGGAAAATACAATATTCCGGTCAGGTTAAAAGGGTAATCCACATTCAGGTGGATATAAAACATTGGTTCATCCATCACAAATGGATACAATTCCCTGTAAAAGGCTTTGTAGTCTTCATCTTTCAGGTCGGCAGGCTGCTGTGTCCATGCAGGGTTGGTATTGTTGATGATGTTGTCTTCGTCTGTTTCTACCTCTTTATTATCTTTCCATTCTTTTTTCTTACCAAAAGCAATTGGAATTGGCAAAAATTTACAATACCTGTTCAGCAATTCATTGATCTTATCTTCTTCAAGGAATTCTTTGCTATCATCATCAATGTACATTATCACATCGGTACCAACATTTTCACGTTTGGCATCAGTGATGGAAAACTCAGGCGTTCCATCGCATGACCATTTCACAGGCATAGCATCCTCTTTCCATGATTTGGTAATGACCTCCACTTTTTTGCTTATCATAAAACTGGAGTAAAAACCCAGTCCGAAATGGCCAATAATGGCAGCTTTATCGTCTTTATATTTTTCCAAAAATTCTCCAGCACTCGAAAAAGCGATCTGGTTCAGGTATTTGACCAGTTCTTCTTCTGTCATTCCAATTCCGTTGTCGCTGACAGTGATGGTTTTTTTCTTTTTATCCAGTTTGACATGAATGGTTTCATCTTTGATTTCGTGATTAGTTTCTCCTTTTTTGATAAGGATTTTCAATTTTTGTGTAGCATCCACAGCATTGGAGACAATCTCACGAATAAATATTTCCTGGTCTGAATACATGAATTTTTTTATCACAGGAAAAATGTTTTCACTAGTAACATCAATTTTACCTTTATGCATAGTTCAATCCTTTTTAAATTTTGAATAACAATTTGTTACTTTTTCGACAGTGCTCATTTTATCATCAGCACAGCTTTCATTATTACATTAAAAAACAAAGCTTATGCCAACGACAGGATTATGACAAAAAGGCAGGAAGTCTGTCAACAGCAATCAAGAACTAATAAAATACATGATTAAAAATGCTATAACAGCAGCTACCATAACAAAGGTAAACAGGGAAGTGGCTACTTTGCTATGTTGATACCTTCTGTTAAGTTCATATTTTGCGGCGATCCGTTTGATGGTGTTGGAAATGTGATCAAAAGCGTTATCGTCTTTTTTAATGAAAGCCGCGGGCATATAATTTCCGGCTGTTGGTTTGATGTTGAGATTTTCACTACAGGACAAGATTAATACTTCTGTATCCGGGTTGTGATGTTTGATAATTGGTAAAAGTTCAGTAACCATTTTGGCGTTATACTCATCCCCGCTTTTGAGGAGGTAATCCAGTATGACAATTTTTTGATTGTGTCGTTTTTTGCAATCATGAATGTAATGCCGTATAAAATTTTTCCCGGAATTGTAGGTGTAAAGGTTGTAGGGTAAATCAAGTTGAAATCTTTTTCTGAAATAATTCAAATACAAATCATCATCATCAACAAAATATATGTCTATCAGGTAATCTTTTGTCATTTAAAAATCCTTTGAAGGGGCTTGTTTTTTCAGTTTTTCTATCTTGTTATTTTTTTTGTAATTGATGGCAATGTTGGGATCAATATTGGATATATATATCCATCTTTTCCCATCCCATTCGAACGCATCATATGAGTAATCCGGGCCATAATATTCATATTTTCCTATGAATTTTGGATTACTTGGTGACAGATGATCACAAACAATGATGTCATTCATCTCATTGAACCTGAGAATCATTTGTGTCTGGCTTGAGTACCTGAATATGGCTCTGTCCATTTTTTCGCGCACCACCTGAATATGTTTTCCGCCAAATTCGGGTTCATCATGGCGATTGAATTGAAGCGTTTCTATTACTTTTTGCTGTACCAGGGCGTCCTGTCCTTTCCATCCCAACAAGGTATATGTTGGTGTATCTTTATTTATTTTCTCGATCATTTCATAATAAATAGCTCCATACCATTCATCCGGGCTATAATAATCGGGATTAAGGTATGGATCATTGCTGGTTTTATCATTTAGTTCATAATGATGGTATTCCCCATCCTCATTCACATACTGAATGAAACCAAAGAAATCATGCCGCATGTTATCATACATAATATTCCATGAAAAAATTCTTACTTTGCCATCCTGAGATTCCAGGATGGTGATATACTTAAGAGAATCGTATTTATACTCAAACGCCTCCGGTTCAATGAGTATGTCACGCATCAACTCCAGAACCATATCATTGGCTTCTATTTTGGCCGAATCATCTGTCAATTTAACCAAATCTTTCATGTGCTGATTTATTTCTGCAATCTGATCATCAATATAACCGGGATTTTCCAGTTCCTGTGCCAGTGCAGGCATATTACAACAACACAGGCAGGCAATAATGATGTATGAAGCTTTCATGCATATCATTTATGTTATGAAACGAAGATACAATAAAATTTGTTTCATTTTAATGTAAGTTATATGCTATCAATTTGTACACATTGCGAACAATAATCCATAAACATTTTGTCTTATCCCTTGTTGTAAGTATGATTTATTAGAAATTTAAAATCGTAATCCTATGAAACACATGAACTTTTTATACCGACTGTCATTATGCTGGGCCTTATGTCCTGCCAGATGGGAGATGAAAAAGCAAACACCACAGAAAAAATAACAGGAGAACAGGAAACCACTGACATAACTGATATTAACATGAAAGCCGGTGATGTGCCTGAATCTGGGTACTTTTTCGGGGAATTACCGTATGCAGCGGATGCCCTTGAGCCCCATATTGATGCTGAGATCATGAAACTACACTACGGAAAACATCACAAAGGTTATTACAAAAATTTTTTCTAAAAGCCATTGAAGGCACCTCAGCGGAAAGTGAAAAATTGGCAACAATTTTCCGGAATTGACAATTATGATGCTTCTGTGAGAAACAATGCTGGTGGATATTACAACCACTGGGTTTTCTGGGACAACATGACCCCGGATGAAACAGAACCTTCTTCTGAGCTCAAAGCAGCCATAGAAAAAACCTTTGGCAGCAAGGATAATTTTTATAATGAATTCAAAACTAAGGCCATATCACTATTTGGAAGCGGATGGGCATGGCTAATCATGGACTCATCGAACAAGCTGCTGATTACAAACACACCCAACCAGGACAATCCCATGATGGGGACTAGCAAACAACAAGGGTATCCCCTGCTAACCATTGATGTGTGGGTACACGCGTATTATCTGCAATACAAAAATGAACGCGGCACTTACGTTGATGCTTTCATGAATGTTATTGACTGGGATAAAATAAGCCGGCGATATAAAATGGCACAGGATGGCAATCATTATGTTCCCGGAAAATAAAAGAGCCTTGCTGTTGATTGCGTATGAAGATTGTCAGTATTCATGTTGAGACAGTGAGCCATGCGCTACCGCATTTTTTCATTCGTTCTTATCATGCATTTGGCCTCGGCCCAAAAATAGTACTGCCAATACGCAGCATAGTAGTCCCTTCATTGAGCGCTCCTTTGTAATCGTTTGACATGCCCATGGAAATTTCACGAAAGCCCTTATCATCAGCAAAAAACTGCCGTTTTATCTGGCCAAAAATATTGCTGAGGTGACGGAATTCACGGCTCACTTTTTCCATGTCGTCAGTAAACGTAGCCATGCCCATAACACCACAGATTTTCACATGCTCCATCTTTTGGAATTCATCGCTGTTCAGGATTTCCTGTGCCTCTTCGATGCTAAGTCCGAATTTTGTCTCTTCTTCGGCAATATGAAACTGCAACAAACAAGGAATCACACGGTCATGTTTTTTGGCTTCTTTATTGATATACCGCAATAGTTTCATGCGGTCAACAGCTTCAATCATGGATACCCATCCGGCAATGTATTTTACTTTGTTTGTTTGAAGATGCCCAATCATGTGCCATTGGATATCATCAGGGAGTTGGGGTTGTTTTGCAATCAGTTCCTGCACCTTGTTTTCACCAAAAACACGCTCACCGGCATTGTATGCCACCATAATTTCTTCATTGGTCCTGGTTTTGGTCACCACAACCAATTCAACATTTTCCGGGATTTCTTTACGTAACTGCTGCAAATTTGTTTTTATATCAACCATAAAATATCACACCTTAATTTAACATCAAACAAAATTATAAAAAACACAGACGTAGTAAACGGAAAATATGGATTATTTAGTGGCTGACCATAATG
>JBNGDT010000099.1:0-9268 GCA_049975305.1 Bacteroidales bacterium
AAAGAAACAGTATGGATTCCAGCGTTGAATTATTAAAATTTTGCCAAAAATTACACGAATATTATTGATAAGATACTAAATATGTTCAAAACATGTGTTTCATAACATAATTATTTTCTGTACTTTTGTTTATTTACAGATAACCAAACTATTAGGTCATATATACTACCAAAATGCTAAATGACATAAATTAATCGCAACTTGCAGATAATTAGTTATTTACAAGTAATTCCAAAAGTTTGAAACACATAATAAGTTCACAAATAGAATTGGTAATTATTGAAAAAAGTTGTATCCTTGTAATGAATTTTGTAACCTAAATTATTAACCTAACTTAAAATTTTAATATTATGGCAAATTATCAGCAATTATTAGATGATTTCATGGCAAAAGTCGTTGCCAAAAATCCATCAGAAACAGAATTCCATCAGGCAGTTGAAGAAGTGGTTGAAACCCTGATACCTTACGTGGAAGAAAATCCCAAATACAAAGAAGCCAAAGTGTTGGAACGCATCGTTGAACCTGAACGCGTTATCATATTCAGGGTTCCATGGATGGACGACAAAGGAGAAACCCATATAAACCGAGGATACCGTATTGAGATGAACTCCGCTATCGGTCCGTATAAAGGTGGATTAAGATTCCACCCAACCGTCAACCTGAGTATTTTAAAATTCCTCGCTTTTGAGCAGGTATTTAAAAATTCCCTGACAACACTCCCATTGGGCGGTGGTAAAGGCGGTTCAGATTTTGACCCCAAAGGCAAATCCGATGCAGAAGTGATGCGCTTTACACAAAGTTTCATGAACGAACTTTTCCGGCACTTAGGACCAAATACAGATATTCCCGCTGGGGACATTGGTGTTGGCGGACGTGAAGTTGGATATTTATTTGGCCAGTACAAACGCCTGAGAAATGAATTTACCGGCGTCTTTACAGGTAAAGGCCGCGAATGGGGTGGATCTCTTATTCGTCCTGAAGCTACAGGATATGGAGCTGTTTATTTCGCCGAAGAAATGCTGAAAACAAAAAATGAAAACCTCAAAGGAAAAAAAGTATTGATTTCAGGTTCTGGTAACGTCGCTCAGTTTGCTACACAAAAAGCCACAGAACTCGGCGCAAAAGTGCTTACTCTCAGTGATTCATCCGGGTTTATTTATGACCCCGACGGCATTAATAAAGAAAAACTGGACTACGTTATGCACCTGAAAAATGTAAAACGCGGTCGCATAAAAGAATACGCCAAAAAATTCGGGGTGGAATATTTCGAAGGCGAACGCCCCTGGAAAATCCAATGTGATGTAGCTCTGCCTTGCGCCACTCAGAATGAAATAGACGGGGATGACGCAAAAACACTGGTAAAAAATGGTGTGTTTGTTGTTTCTGAAGGAGCAAACATGCCCAGCACTCCTGATGCAGTAGAAATCTGGCTCGATAACAAAATTCTTTATGGACCCGGTAAAGCTGCCAACGCAGGTGGTGTTGCCGTTTCCGGTCTTGAAATGACACAAAACTCCATGCGCCTGACCTGGACACGCGAAGAAGTGGACAGCAAATTGCATGATATCATGATTAACATTCATAATACATGCGTTAAACATGGCAAAGAAGGTAATTTTGTAAATTATGTAAAAGGGGCAAACATCGGTGGTTTTGTAAAAGTCGCTGATGCAATGATCGCTCAGGGGCTTGTGTAATATTTCTTTCAAAAAAGGGTCTGTTATTTTTTCAGACCCTTTCTTTTTCTTTTATATCTTTATCCGCATTAATTCTAAAATTAATATCATGCGCATTCAACGTATTGAACAACCGAAACAAGGAATTATGGTTGAGGATGTGGACCTCAGTAAAATTGATCCCATCATTGATGAACTGAAAGGAAAATCCGGGATCCTTATTCCACTGCTGCAAAAAATCCAAAATGTGTACGGATTTATTCCCAAGCAAGCATTTTCTTATGTTGCAGAAAGAACAAACCTGAGAACCTCAGACATGTTCGGGGTAGCTACTTTTTATACCCAGTTCCGGCTTAATCCTGTCGGAAAATACATCATTAAAGTGTGTCACGGAACGGCCTGTCATGTTCAGGGTGCTAAAACAATTACCGAAGCTATCCAGGACAGCCTTAAAATCAAAGACGGAGAAACAACCGATGACAAATTATTCACACTCGAATCAGTAGCTTGCCTGGGTTGTTGTTCTCTTGCACCTGTTATGATGATTAATGATGAAACTCATGGTAAGCTGACAGGTAAATCTGCAACAAAGATCATTCGAAATCTGAAATTACAGAAAAATAACTAATATCTCAATGAATTAAAATTGCATATCATGGGCAAAACTAAAGTCATAGTGGGTTTAGGATCTTGCGGAATTGCTGCAGGAGCAAATAAAACCTATCAAAAAATTGAAAGCCTGAAAAAATCTCAAAACCTTGATTTTGAACTCAAACAAACATCCTGTATCGGCATGTGTTATAACGAGCCGCTTGTTGAAATCATTGATGATGACGGCCATTACCTTTACGGAAACATCAACGAAGACAGGGCACTCGAAATCATTGAAAAACACGTCAGAGATAATGAACCGCTGAAAGATTATGTGGTACACAGTGACTTGTTTGAATCTATTGATGATGATTTTTTCAATGATCAGGTGAAAATCGCGTTGAGAAATTGTGGCTATATTGATCCTGAATCCATTGAAGAAGCTGAAAGTCGTGGGGCTTACAACGCTATACAAAAAATTGCCACCGAAAAATACGATCAGGATAAAATCATAAAAATCGTCCTTGACTCCGGCCTCAGGGGAAGAGGGGGAGGAGGCTTTCCAACTGGAAAAAAATGGATGTTTGCAAAAGGCGCCCCGGGAAATAAAAAATACATTATCTGCAACGCCGATGAAGGTGACCCGGGCGCATTTATGGACAGGTCACTGCTCGAAGGTGACCCCCACTCGGTACTTGAAGGCATGATCATTGGTGCATTTGCTATTGGTGCAAACCAGGGTGTTATTTATTGCCGTGCTGAATATCCGCTAGCCATTAAACGTTTGAATATTGCCATCCAACAAGCCAGGGAAAAAGGATACCTTGGTAAAAATGCCTGTGGTATCAACGGCTTTAATTTTGATATTTATGTAAAAGAAGGAGCCGGCGCCTTTGTCTGCGGTGAAGAAACCGCTCTTATGGCTTCAATTGAAGGTAATAGGGGTATGCCCAGAAAACGCCCACCTTTCCCAGCTATATCCGGCCTGTGGGGAAAGCCAACCAACATCAACAACGTGGAAACATGGGCAAATGTCCCCTGGATCATTGCTAACGGAGCTGAGTCTTTTGCTAAATACGGAACCGACAATTCCAAAGGAACAAAAGTATTTGCCCTCACGGGTAAAATTAAGCACGGCGGCCTTGTGGAAGTTCCTATGGGAATGACAATTCATGATGTTATCTTTAAGCTCGGCGGAGGAATACAGAACGATAAAGAATTTAAAGCCGTACAGCTTGGTGGGCCTTCCGGTGGTTGTATCCCTGCTTATAAAGCTGAGACCATCGTGGATTATGACTCCGTTCAGGCCACTGGTGCTATCATGGGTTCCGGAGGCATGGTTGTTATGGATGAAACAACTTGTATGGTGGACATAGCCAGGTTCTTTCTCGATTTTACTGAAAAAGAATCCTGTGGGAAATGTACATTCTGTCGTATCGGCACAAAAAGAATGCTCGAAATTCTCACAAGAATTACTGAAGGTGAGGGCGAAGAAGGTGATATTGAAAAACTTGAAGAACTCGCTCACCAGGTGAAAGCCAATAGCCTTTGCGGCCTCGGACAAACAGCTCCAAACCCTGTGTTAACTACCATTAAATACTTCAGGGATGAATACGATGCACATATCAGGGATAAAAAATGCCCTGCCAAAGTATGCACTAAACTCATCACCTATGAAGTAGATCCCGAAACATGTACCGGCTGTACAGTCTGTGCCAAAAACTGTCCGGTGGATGCTATTTCAGGAGAACGAAAAGAAATACATTACATTGACCAGGATACATGTATCAAATGTGGAGTCTGTTACTCCAAATGTAATTTCGATGCGATTAAATTACTGTAAACAAAAGGAAAATTCAAGATCATGGATAATAAACTCAATATTATATTAAACGGAAAAACGGTTCAGGGAATCAAAGGTGAAACCATTTTAGAATTGTCAACCCGGCTTGGCATTCATATACCAACCCTGTGTCATGACAAACGACTGAAACCATATTCTTCGTGTTTTGTTTGCGTTGTAGAAATTGAAGGAAGAGGAACTCAACCGTCATGTTCTACCGAAATTTCTGAAGGCATGATGATTAACACGGATAATGATACCGTACGAAAAGCCAGAAAAACAGCCCTTGACCTTTTGCTTAGCAATCATTATGCCGATTGTGTCGGGCCATGTAAAGAAACATGCCCTGCCGGTGTTGATGTACAAGGATACATTTCACTCATTGAAAAGAAACAATACAGCGAAGCCATTGCCCTTATCAAAGAAGCTAATCCGCTTCCTGCCATTTGCGGAAGAGTATGCGTGAGGCCATGCGAAGCTGCCTGTCGCCGTAATTTCCTTGAGGAAGGTACCGGTGTGGGTATTGATTATCTGAAACGCTTTGCCGCCGATCAGGATTTATTGCATGGTGAACATTATAAACCTGATGTTGCTCCCTCAAACGGCAAAAAAGTGGCCATCATTGGAGCCGGACCGGGTGGATTATCCGCTGCATATTGGTTACAACAAAAAGGGTTTCAATGTGATATTTATGAAGCCAATGACCATCCGGGCGGATGGTTGAGATATGGGATCCCTGAATACAGGTTGCCCAATGAACTTATTGACAAAGAGGTGCAAACCATTACCGAACTTGGTGTGAATTTATATACAGGTAAAAAATTCGGAGAAAACCTGTCTTACAAAGAAATCGGTAAAAATTATGATGCCACTATCCTTACCATTGGTTCGCAGAAAGGAACACTCCTCGGGGCCGAAGGCGAAGATGCCGACGGCGTATTCAGTGGCATTGATTTCCTTAGAAATATGGAAATGACCGGCCAAAAATATGATTTTTCAGGTAAAACTGTCGTTACTGTAGGTGGTGGAAATACCGCTATGGATTGTTGCCGTACAGCCATACGCTGTGGTGCTGACAAAAGCATTGTGGTGTACAGACGTTCTGAAAAGGAAATGCCGGCCAATCCCATCGAAATTCATGAATCACAGGCTGAAGGTGTGGAATACATGTTGCTTACCAACCCTATTAAGGTCAATAAAGATAAAAACGGGAAGGTAAAATCCATGACCCTGATCAAAATGCAGCTTGGTGAACCGGATGCTTCCGGACGGCGCAGGCCTGTACCCATCGAAGGATCTGAATTTGACATGGAATGCGATTATATCCTTGCAGCCATAGGACAGAAAACCGAAGTAACATTCATGGATGATGTCAATAACAACACATCACAGGGAAAACTCGAGATCAACAGGTGGGGTAACATAGATGTTGATAAAAATACACTCCAGACAGGGGTTGAAAATATCTTTGCTGCAGGTGACAGTGTCACCGGCCCGGCAACTGTTATCGAAGCTATTGCCCAAGCAAAAACCGCATCCCATTCCGTTGAAATGTACCTCAACGGGCAAAAACCGGAACCCATACATAAACCCTTTGTTAGCAGAAAAGACAACTTCAGAGAACAAACCAAAGATGATTACACTGGCAGGTATAAAAATCTAATGCGTAAAGAAATGCCGGTTATAGACCCTGATAAACGGATGAATTTTAAAGAAGTGGAACTTGGTTATCAAAATGAAGAAGTGGCTTTACATGAAACACAGCGTTGCCTAGAATGCGGCTGCTCTGAATTTTTCTCCTGCAACCTGCAGAAATATGCCTCTGAATACCATGTTGAACAAACAAAATACAAGGGCGATTTCCTCGAAAAACCAGTGGATTTCTCACATCCTTACATCGAAATTGACAACAATAAATGCATCCTCTGTTCCCGGTGCATACGTATTTGTAGTGATGTTGTTGGAGCCAATGCACTGGGGCTTGTTGAGCGTGGGTTTGATACCTATGTAGCTCCCAGCATGGGCAAATCCCTTAAAGATACCTCCTGTGAATCCTGTGGCTTGTGTATTTCTGCATGTCCTACCGGTGCTATTACTGAAAACTTTAAATTCAAACCCGGCCCGGTAAAAACAGATAAGGTGGATAGTATAAGTCCTTATGGATCTATTGGCGAAAGCATAACCGTAGAACATAAAAACGGTTTTATTTTCAAAGTCACAGGACGTGAAGGAATGATCAATAAGCTTGGCAACATTGACCGTTACGCCAAATTTGCTTACAATTTCATGAATGATGAAAATCGCATCACAAAACCCATGATCCGGAAAAACGGAAAATTAGCGGAATGCAGCTTTGATGAAGCTTTTGAGTTTATCAAAGACAACGTAGATACAAACAAAACCTCAGCGGTTTTTGCCGGCGGCAGGCTTACCAACGAAGAAATCTGGTCACTCAAGCAATTTGCTGATAAAGCCATCAAAGCAGATTATACCGGCTCTTTCCACCTGATGCATCTGGATGAAGGAAACATCAACGCATCAGAACTCAATGTCCCTTTTGATCAGATTGAAGATGCAGAAAAAATCTTCCTTATGCATCCCTGGATCAATATGGACGATGCCACGCTTGGTTTTATGATCAATGAAGCCCGGACAAAACACGGTTCCCAAATTATTCTGATAACAGACAGAAACAACAAAAAACTGGAAAATAAATGCGACCGTGTCATTCACATTGAATCCTATTACAATTTGCTCAAAGCAATGAACCAGATGTTAATTAATAATAATGAGCAAAATCAGTTGTATATTAATGATCATTGCACAGGATTTGATGAATATAGTGCTGCTATATCCAAAGAAAACATAATGGACCTCGTTGACAAATCCGGCCTTAGCGAAGAAAAGATAAAAAGATTGCTGAAGGAATTTAACCTGACTCAACATGCTGTCCTTGTCATTTCTGAACGCTACCTTGACAATCACGCTGTTGCTGAAGCCAGGAATTTATGCCTGATTACCGGAAAACTTGGAAAAACAGCATCAGGGCTTATTTCTGTCAAAGAGAAAAACAACACGCAGGGTATCATTGACTTTAAATTTGCTAACGGGAATTCTGAAAAACTGCACAATGCATTTTACAATAAAAAACTGAAACAACTATTTATCTTTGGGGAAGACCCTGTGGGAACAGCTTTGGATAAATCGTCTGTAAAAAATACATTGAAATCATCAGATTTTCTTATGGTGCAGGATTATTTTGTTACAGAAACGGCTGAAATGGCTGATGTGGTGCTTCCGGCTTCTTTGCCTTTTGAAACAGGTGGCAGTTTTACCAATACCCAAAAAATGATACAGACATTTCCTGCCGGGTTAAAACTTAAACCCGCACTGTCAAATACATGGCAGTATGCACAATTGATGGCTGCTTATGCTCAGAAAATCCCCGATAATACTGACGATATCAATGTAAAAATGCTGACAGGTTTGAAACCAAATAGTCATGCTTATAAGATCGTTTATACATCCGGGCAGGGATATTTGCCTGAATTTTTACATGGAGCCGATAATGTTATGCTTCGGTTTGACAACGAATTCGATAATGCTTTTGAATGACACCAGCATGCTATGAACCTAACTTAATCTTGAACCATAAATTATGCATTATGAGTAAACTTAATTCAATACAGGAAATTCTGGATTTTGCCATTGAGCAGGAACAGGAAGCTGTAGATTTTTACAACAGCCTTGTAAAAACAGCCGAAATCAAAGACATGCAAAAGATATTTAAGTCTTTTGCCCTTGAGGAAATAGGACATAAAGCCCGTTTGACAAAAATAAAAAACGAAGGCATCTATAACTGGAAAAATGAAAGTGTTGCCGATCTCAAAATTGCTGATTATCTGACTGACACTGAACCATCACCAGACATGGATTACAAAGATGCCCTTATCCTTGCCATGCAACGTGAAAAAAACGCATATAAATTGTACAACAAGTTGGCATTCAGGGCTCCCAACAACGACTTAAAAGAAATATTCCTTTCTCTCGCCAGTGAGGAATCCAAACACAAGCTCCGTTTAGAACTGGAATATGATGATTATGTTTTAAGGGAAAATTAAACTAACCTGCACATACATCTTTATAAGCATAAAACTGTTCCGTAAAGACTGGTGTTTACAATAATGACGCTACTCTTTTGGAGTAGTTTTTGTTTTTTCACATCTTTAATAAATGTGTTAACTTTGAAAAAAATTTGGTAATGAAACTTTACACGAAAAAGCTCGTAAAGAAATACGGAAAAAGAACCGTTGTAAAAGGTGTTTCAATAGATGTAAAGCAGGGAGAAATTGTTGGTTTGCTCGGGCCAAACGGAGCTGGTAAAACAACTACCTTCTACATGATGGTCGGGTTAATTGTTCCCAATGGAGGGAAAGTATTTCTTGATGACAAAGACATTACCAAAGAACCAATTTACAAACGTGCACAACGCGGAATCGGATACCTGGCACAAGAATCATCTGTTTTTCGTAAAATGACAGTTGAAGACAATATTAGGGCAATCCTGCAAATGACAAAACTCAAAAAACAGGAACAAATACAGCGCACAAATGAAATGATTGAAGAATTTGGGCTTGAACATGTACGCAAAAGCAAAGGATTTCAATTATCCGGCGGTGAGAGGCGACGCACAGAAATTGCCCGTGCCTTGTCAATCCGGCCTTCATTTATGCTGCTTGATGAACCTTTTGCCGGTGTTGACCCCATTGCCGTTGAGGATATTCAAAATATTGTTTGCCACCTACAGGACAAAAACATCGGCATCCTCATCACTGACCATAATGTGCATGAGACATTGTCAATTACAAACAGGGCTTACATGTTGTTTGAAGGAGATATCCTTAAGTCAGGAACTTCCGAAGAATTGTCTAAAGATAAACAAGTCAAAAAGTTGTACCTTGGCAAAAATTTTAAACTTAGAAATTAATCCTGCATTATAACAATATTGTTAGTACAATTCCCACAAAGATACTAACCTGAATTATTCATAAATTATATTTTATCATCATTAGCCCCGTCCTTCAGAGATGGGTATTGTATTGTCTTATCCCAACTTGTTATTATAAAGTTATAACAATCAGATATACAGGTGTATGTA
>JBNGDT010000100.1:0-9247 GCA_049975305.1 Bacteroidales bacterium
TTGAACGGCAAAGATAAATAATTTAGGTGAAAGATTGAGTATTCATTTAATTTTTCAATCATTGCAACTCACTGAATGGAATATCAATGTTGAAATATACGGAGCTTTTATTTCCTGTGCTGTCTTTGACATCCATTAAATCATAATAATGGCCGTTTTTTGTGATGAGTTTTTGCGATTTTATTTCCATGTTAAGGTATTCAATAACACGATATTCTTCACTGACATTGATGATGATATACGCCGAATCAGCCGATGTTCCATCTCCTGATTGCAATATTGATTTGATGAGTTGGTTGTAATATATACTGTGCATTTTTAGCCATTTTAGAATTCCCCGTTTCTTTCCATGCCACATAGGCATAAAAATGAAAAATAGGCACATGAAACAGTTTGTGATAAACCGTCTTTACCACTTCGGAAGCTACTGCATATTCTTCCTTATCCAGCAATGATTTTATTTTTGACAAATGTTCATTATCGGAATATGGCTGATAATCAGCGGTTCTTGTAAATACCAACCTCAAGGCTTCATAATCAGCTTTTTTCGGGTGATTCATGGCAGAATCAAGTTGTTGGGAATACACTTTGGAGGCCTCTGCTTCGGATAATTTGAGTATCGGGTGTAAACTTTCCAGTTTAACATTGTTGACATCTGGGGGTGCTTTGAAAATGCTACAAGCAGAAAACAACACTGAAATCAGGAGGCTACATATTATAACAATGTGTTTTTTCATCCGGTCAATCTTTTCTTTAACAAATAACGGAAAATATCTGATATTGTTTACAAGGAACTCTGACTAATGGTTTTTTACATCGCATAACTATGGTTTGAAGGAACTCAATAAATAAAAAAAGCTGCCAGAAAAAGTCTGACAGCTTAATTTTTTGTTAGATGACAATACGTTATTCTTCAGAATACACTTCAAATTCAAATTCAGCTTCGATGTCTTTATAAAGTTTTACAGAGGCTTTATATTTGCCAACCTCTTTAACCGTATTATCCAATTTTATGTTTTTTCGGTCAACAGTTATACCTTCTTTTTCGAGCGTTTCAGCCAGGATGATTTCATTTACACTGCCAAATATTTTGCCGGTGCTGCTTGTTTTAGCTCCGATCCTTAATTTAGTATTAGCGATTTTATCTGCATGGTTTTGTGCTTCTTCACGCATTTTTTCGATTTTATGAGTCCGTTGACGCATGTTTTCCTCGTGCATTTTACGGGCAGATTTTGTTGCAATGACAGCCATCCCGTTTGGAATAAGGTAATGCCGTGCATACCCGTTCCTGACATTGACAATATCGTCTTTTTCGCCTAAATTCGGTATATTTTTTTTTAGAATAATATCCATAGTTTCTCCTCCTAAATTATTTCATCAAATCAGTTACATAAGGCAGCAAAGCTATATGACGAGCTCTTTTTACTGCTTTAGCCACTTTACGCTGGTATTTCAACGATGTCCCTGTAATGCGCCGGGGCAAAATTTTTCCTTGTTCATTCAGAAAACGTTTCAAAAATTGTGGGTCTTTGTAATCAACATATTTAATATGATTCTTTTTAAACCGGCAATATTTCTTCTTTTGTACATCAACTGACGGGGGAGTAAGGTATCTGATTTCTGGTTCTTGTGCCATGGTTTATGCCTCCTTTGTTTCTTCTTCGTTTAGTTTTTCAGCTTTGAGCCTTCTTTTCTTTTCACTGTATTGGATAGCGAATTTGTCCATTTTCATTGTCAAAAAACGGATGATTCGTTCATCACGGATAAATTCTGTTTCTAGTTTTTTGATGTTTTCACCATCCATTCTGAATTCTATCAGGTGATAAAATCCGGTGGATTTGTGCTGAATGTTGTAAGCAAGCTTTCGCAGTCCCCATGATTCTTCATGGACAATTTCACCGCTCATGTGTTGAATGAGCCCTTTGAATTTTTCAACCGTTTCCTTCATCTGGTTTTCAGACAAAACGGGAGTTGCAATGAAAACGGTTTCATACTGATTAATCATATTTCACTCATTTTTAGTTAATAAATCAAGGCGCAAAAATACATAACAAAAATAAAACATACAATTATTTAAAGGGATAATTTCTGAAAAATTAATGAAAATTTCTTGAGATAATAAATAATGCATATATTTGCAGTCGCAAACGCCCAGATGGCGGAATTGGTAGACGCGCTGGTTTCAGGGACCAGTGGCCGCAAGGTCGTGCAGGTTCGACTCCTGTTCTGGGCACAAACAAAAAGGTTCTTACATAAGTAAAGTAAAAATCAAATTGCCCAGATGGCGGAACTGGTAGACGCGCATGGTTGAGGGCCATGTCCACATTAGTGGGTGCAGGTTCGATTCCTGTTCTGGGCACAAAAAGCCGGTATGTATATATATGTGTACTGGTTTTTTAGTTAGTATCTGTCAATAATATAATAATTTCATTATCTTAGAAATCCCAAGATCAAAAACTGCGACCTGCATGCGTTATAAAATTTGTTAATTGTTAGTGCCTGACCAGTTAATAAAGGTTAATAAATGTTAATATTGGTTAAAATCGGTTACTTATGAAATTCCGGTTTTTTTAAGTAATAATATATATCACAACCGTTATTAACCTATTTTAACCGATATTAACCAATTTTAACTGATTAGTTACGGAGTTTTTCATGTTTGTATTATTTTTTTGGATTACCGTCATCCGTCGGTACGGGTTTGAGCTACCGTCATCCGTCGGTACGGGTTTGAGCTACCGTCATTCGTCGGTACAAGTTTGAACTTTGATCTTTTGATCGATTGTCTGACTTTATAGACACACACTAATTAATTCCCTTACCTCAGTTTAAAAAATCCCCATTGATTGCCACTGGCATCGAGCAGTTTTATAAAACCGGGAGTGCTGATCTTTAGGATGGCATTGTGCTCGTTGGGGAGAAAGGTGACATAACTGGAATCCTTGAGTTCTTCATCAACAAACACGCGGGTATGGTTTGCAGTGTCATTAAACAACGAAAACACGCTGACAGCGCCTGGTGGGGTTTTTATCCACTTATCAAGCCTGCGCTGTGATGCAAAACTGATTTTCCCCTTTTTGAAATGTTGTTCCAGTATTTTGATGTTGAATGGTTTGTAATATTTTGAGATAACCAGAAAATGCTGATTGCCTTTGTGATTTCTCAAAAAGAGGTTTTTACAACGTTCTGCCTGAATTCTTTTCCAGAAAGAACCATCATCTTCGGAAGAAAAATCCTGTGGCGATTCGTAATAATTGTAGGTAATATTGAGTGATTCGAGGGTTTGATATACGATTTTCTGGCCAATCATGATTTATTATTATTTTTCTTTTGAAAATATAAATCAAGCAATTTATAAGCGGCTTCAAAAGATGTCATTTTACCTTCAAGCACATCATTTTCGAATCTGTTTTTGTTTTCTTTGACGGATGGATCGTTGTAAAAATCGGATTTCAGGTTTTCGTTGATGGTTTCATATATCCAGTAGAGGGCTTGTTGTTTTCGCCGTGTATCAAAATAGCCATTGCCTTTTGTGTGTGATACATATTCCATGATGGTATCCCATACCTTGTCTATCCCTGTATTATGCAAAGATGAACAGGTTAACACTTTTGGCACCCATCCCGAAGGGGACGGGGGGTACAGGTGAAGGGCGTTCCTGTATTCATTTTGAGCAATTTTTGCCTGCCTGATGTTATTATCATCTGCTTTGTTGATGACAATGGTATCGGACATTTCCATAATACCGCGTTTGATGCCTTGCAATTCATCTCCTGCCCCGGCAAGCATCAGAAGCAGGAAAAAATCCACCATGGAATGTACTGCTGTTTCGGATTGTCCCACGCCGACGGTTTCAATGAAAATAGTATCAAAACCGGCAGCTTCACACAAAATGATGCTTTCCCTGGTTTTCCTGGCTACCCCTCCCAGTGAGCCTGCAGAAGGGGAAGGGCGGATAAATGCATTTTCATCCTGACTGAGTAAATTCATACGGGTTTTATCTCCTAAAATGCTGCCTTTGGAGCGTTCGGATGAAGGGTCAATTGCCAATACGGCCAGTTTGTGTCCTTGTGTAACCAGTTTTTGCCCTAAAGATTCAATGAGAGAGCTTTTTCCAACGCCTGGGACACCGGTTATTCCAATCCTGATAGATTTACCTGATTTCCTGACACAGCCACGGATGATTTCCTGTGCCAGTTTTTTGTGGTCAGGGCGGGTACTTTCGATGAGGGTGATGGCTTTACCCAGCACATTTCTGTCTCCATTTTCGATTTCCCTGATGTAATCTGCTGCTTTCAGGTCTGGCTGCGCCCGCTTGAATTGAAGATGCGGATTAATTTGAGGTGGATGATCAACACCATCATTAATATGCAGGGCAGAACCTTCACGTTTG
Organism: Bacteroidales bacterium; assembly: GCA_049975305.1. Lineage (GTDB taxonomy): Bacteria > Bacteroidota > Bacteroidia > Bacteroidales > ML635J-15 > JAQIBY01. Next base: position 4,394 of record JBNGDT010000100.1, read on the forward strand.
CTTTCTTCTATATTGCCTTTGTATGGTTTTTTCATTTTGCTCATCAATACACAGTATTTGTATTCAAATACTCCTGAACATAATCTTTTATGCCATCTTCTGGTTTGGTAAAGGGTTTGTTATACCCTGTATTTTTGAGTTTCTTCATGTTGGCCTGTGTAAAATATTGGTATTTATCACGCAATTTTTCTGGTGTATCAATAAAACGGATATCTTCCGGTTTATGCATAGCTCTGAATATTGCTTTTGCCAAATCCTTAAAACTGATGGCAGTACCTGTACCCAGGTTGAAAATCCCGTTTTCGGGCCTGTTTTCCATGAAAAATAACAAAACATCGCAGACATCTTTGACATAAATAAAATCGCGTTTTTGCTCTCCATCAGCATAAGCCGGATGATGAGAGCGGAACAGTTTTAAATATCCCTGTTCTTTAATTTGCCTGTGGGCATGCATAATTACAGAGGCCATGTTGCCTTTGTGGTATTCGTTGGGACCATACACATTAAAAAACTTGAATCCAGCCCAGAAAAATGGTTTCTTTTCCTGTTTCAGAGCCCAGATATCAAAATTATTTTTTGATTTTCCGTAAGGATTCAGTGGTTTAAGTTTTGGAATAACATTGTGACTGTCATCATATCCCATACTGCCATCACCGTATGTAGCTGCAGAAGAAGCATAGATAAGTGGAAGGCCAAATTCCACACAGGCGTTCCATACTTTAATGGAATAATTCAGGTTAAGACGGTTGAATATTTTTTCGTTGTATTCCATTGTGTCAGTTCTGGCCCCGAGATGAATGACAAATTGCACCCACCTGTGATTTTTTCGCAGCCAGGGGAAAAACCTGGAGCGGTTTACTTTTTCAGTGAAAACTTTATCACTGAAATTACGGATTTTTTCTTGTTTGCAGAAATCATCAACTAATACAATATCCCTGTATCCTTCGGTGTTTAGGCGGGAAAGCATGCATGAACCAATAAATCCGGCTGCGCCAGTAATTACAATCATTTTTCTCAATTTATACACACAAAGATACAAAACAACAGGTAAAAAATGAGGTGAATTCAGAGATTTCCATCAAAATATTTTGCTTGTTTTGAATGGCACCGGATTTGATGTTTTTCTACAGTTCTTGATCAAAATCGTTCAATGTTCAAAACTAAAGTGCCTTTTTAAACCGGGCGGGATATTAGCGTATTTCATGGCTGCTTCAATGGCAAATGTCCCGGATCCTGTCATGGGATCGTGAATCACGGGGCGGTTTTCCATTCCAGCATAGAGTAACAATCCGGCTGCAAGCATTTCGTTTATAGGCGCTTCAGTTTGTTCTTTTCTGTAACCCCGTTTACTCAAATTTTGGCCGGAATTGTTCAGTGAAATGCGGCACTGCTTGTCAATAATATGCAGATTAAGCCGAATATCCGGGTTATTCTTTTCCACAAAAGGTCGTTTCCCGTGTTTGCTCCTAAAATAATCAACAATTTATATTCGTAAAAACACGTTGTAATGTTGTAAATTGTAATAAAGGGAGGGGCTGATATTTAACCACTTCACTACACAAACCACTCGCTACTTTGAAAAATTAGTGTAAAAAACATGAATTGGAGGCAGCCTTTAGCAATTTTTTACATCTTAACAATACAGTAAGGTTTTTGCTCAGATAAAAACCTTAACTTTGTATATATATAATTATTATGCAGTAAGTATTATATGGAAGATAACCTGGGAATAAATTTGTAATATGCAATTTGTGAATTTACATAGTATAAAAAGGTTGATGTTGATGTTTGGTGTGTGTATTATGACATTCCATGCAAATGCACAACTGGATATCCCGGATGCTCCTGAATTTGAGTCAGCTAGTGTGATTCCCGGAACGCAACCTGCTGAAGTAGAATTAACATGGTTGCCCAGTGATTCTATTGATGTGGATTCTTATATCATTTATAAAGTCAATACAGGGATAACACAAGCTTATGATACAGTGTACGGACGTTTAACCACCTCTTATACAGATGTTTATGCCTTTGCTGATGATGAACCTGTAACTTACCGCCTGGCAGCAAGAGATACGCTGCAGAACCTTAGTAAACTGACGGAATCCCACACCACCGTTTATGTTTCTACAAATTATGAAATATGTGAGCTTGAAATCTCACTTGACTGGTCAGAGTATGTGGGATGGAATAATGTGGATCATTATGATATTTATCGCAATACATCAGGAGGAAGTTACCAGGTAATTAAAACGGTGAATGGAAATACATCGCAATACGTGGATGAAAATTTGCAGCCGTTTGGTAATTATTGTTATTACATTCAGGCAGAGAGGTCTGATGGTACCATAGCGCGGTCTAATAAACGCTGTGTTTCTACCAATTCATATATTGCACCTGCCTGGATAAATGCCGATTATGCCAGTGTGGAAGGCGACAGTATTGAATTGAGGTTTACCGTTGATACATCAGGAGAAATCAGCAGGTATAAAATTTACCGTGCCACCGACAGTGCATACGCATTTACAGAAATTGCCAGCATGGCGTATGATTATCAACCAAAAATATTTTACGTTGATACTGATGTAAAGCCATCCGAACATAAATATTATTACAAATTGAAATCCATAGATCCATGTGAGAATGTGTCGAAAGAATCTAATTTGTCAAGCAACCTGATGGTGAATGTTGAATCTGATCAGATGTTGAATCATTACATTGCATGGGATGAATACGAAGCGTACCGGGGCGGGGTTCTCGAATACCAAGTATATCGCCATTATGGTTATGATGCCCCAGTGCCTGTAACCACTACAGATCCGAATGTATTTAGTTATTCACAAAACATTTCAAATTATGTAAAAAAGAAACACCAACGCCATGAAACGGTTCCCTATCAATATTGTTATTACGTATCAGCGGTTGAAGATCCGGCTTCCAATCCATTGGGCATTCAGGGTGTTTCAAAATCAAATGAAGTATGTGTTTCGCATCAACCTTTGTTTTTTATCCCCAATACATTTTATCCGAATTCTTATGAAGAAATAAACAAGTTGTTTAAACCGGTAGTTTCGTTTGCCCGCGAAACAGGATATGAATTTTTAGTGTTTGACAGGTGGGGAAACGAGATATTCAGAACAACAGATATGCATAAAGCCTGGGATGGAACTACAAAAAACAGAAAAGCTCCACCGGGGGATTACGTCTATTATGTCCGTTATCTTGACAATGAGGGCAATGATTTTACAAGAACTGGTATATTTTTGCTTTATAATAAATAAACTAAGTTATCTTTGCATAACACCTCAAACATGCCAACCACTTGCGGATTTGAGGTAATAGGGAAAGAATGCGTTATGAGTAAAATGAATGCAAAAGAGCAAAAATTAGTTGAACAGCAGTTTGATCAGATCATAAATCTGTGTGTCAGATGCCGTACGAAAAAAGATAAAGAGCTGGTACGCAGTGCGTTTGATCTGGCTGTAAAAGCACATGCCAACATGCGACGCAAGTCAGGTGAACCTTATGTGTTGCATCCCATTGCTGTGGCTAAAATTGTTGCCGGTGAAATGGAACTGGGCGTAAAGTCCGTGATTTGTGCCCTGTTGCACGATGTGGTGGAAGATACTGATTATACCCTGCAGGATATTGATGATTTGTTTGGACGTACAGTGGCCAATATCATTGACGGCCTGACCAAGATTTCCCATGTGCTGGATAAAGATGCATCCCTGCAGGCAGAAAATTTCAGGAAAATGCTGCTTACCTTATCGGAAGATGTCAGGGTGATATTTATTAAACTCGCTGACAGGCTCCATAATATGCGGACATTGGATTCCATGCCTGAATACAAACAGATTAAAATAGCGGGTGAAACCCTGTATCTATATGCACCACTGGCTCATCGACTTGGTTTGTACAACATCAAAACAGAACTTGAAGACCTGGCTTTAAAATATGAACATCCGTTAATTTACAATTCGGTACTTGAAAAAGTAAAGGAAAGTGAAACGGAACGTAATGTTTACATTGAGAAATTCACAACCCCTTTGGAGCGCAAACTCAAAGATCACAATTTTGAATGTTCAATAACGGGGCGCCCCAAAAGCATTTACAGTATTTACAATAAAATGGAAAAAAAAGATGTCCCTTTTGAGGAGATATATGATATCTTTGCCATTAGGATTGTTTTTAAACCCAAGCCACACATGCCGGAGAAAGCACAATGCTGGAATATTTACTCACTCATTACAGATATTTACAAACCCAATCCCGACAGGTTGCGTGATTGGATCAGCACCCCAAAAGCCAATGGATATGAAGCACTTCATACCACGGTAATGGGGCCGGAAGGCAGATGGGTGGAAGTGCAAATACGTTCGGAGCGGATGAATGATATTGCTGAACGCGGTTATGCTGCTCACTATAAATATAAAAGCAATGCTGATGATGAAACCCAACTGGACAAATGGTTGCAGCGTATTCGCAGCCACCTGGAAGAACCCAGCTCTGATGCGTTGGACTTTCTCGATGAATTTAAACTGAATCTTTTTTCATCAGAAGTTTATGTTTTTACTCCCAAAGGGGAATTGAAACGTCTGCCAAAAGGTTCGACAGCCCTGGATTTTGCTTTTAATATTCACACAGAAATAGGAAGTCATGCTATTGGTGCCAAAGTGAATTATAAACTGGTGCCGCTAAGTCAGAAATTGCGATCAGGCGATCAGGTGGAAATACTTACATCGAATAAACAAACACCAAAATCTGAATGGTTGGATTTTGTCATTACAGGAAAAGCGAAATCAAAAATACGTTCTTTCTTAAAAGAAAAACGCCGGGAAATTATCAATATAGGCC
>JBNGDT010000101.1:0-9221 GCA_049975305.1 Bacteroidales bacterium
AATTTGAGAACGTCTCTTAACGATTTTATGAGTTTCCAGAGTTTTTTCCCCGTATTTGTTTTTTCGGGGATAGTTTTTATGGCTGAGGATAAGATTTTATTAAAAAACTAATTTATGTTTTCTGTATCCTCAATATCAACATAAATAACTATCCAGTTTTTATCCATTTATTTAATACATGATGGATAAGACCGGTTTTCCCCATTCTTTTTATTGAAATAAGGCTGATATGATTGCCATTAATTGAATTATTTATAAGTGTTTTAGTTTCTTTCTCTCTGTCACAAAAATACTAATCACCTTTGTAACCTACAGGAATAAAAGGATTTTTAATTGTTTTTCCATAATTCGTTATTTTATAACAGCAAATTTAAGTAACATTACTAACATAATGTTACTAACTATTTGTTGACCGTGGTTTGGTGCTATTTGTCAGTATCAGTTAAATCATTCATGAACTCTTCAAATCGCTTCAAGCAGAACTATTATCTCAATTTATGTTAAGAATTCTTTTGCATCTATATTTTCAGGGTTTTTCATAGGAAATGAAAATTTTTGAAGCACTATCAGTATAATGCAATAAAATTTATTCCTTGCATTTTATTCATTAAATTTTTATAATTTTGGCTGCATTTCGGCTGGACTCAATGCGGCGCACCCGGCATAGCTCAGGCAACCCTCCGGCGTTGTTTGTTTCTACGCTGCTCAATACAGCAGCAGGGTGGCAGCTTGGCTCTGACCTCGTTTGCACAAAATTTTTTTAAACAAAGTGTTAATTGAAGTTCCCTTAAATCTATGCTTGTTAAAACTAAAGCCGTGGTGATCAATCATCTGGATTATTCAGATTCCCGGATAATTGCCCATGTACTTACTCCCAAGTTGGGTAAAATTCCTTTGATGGTCAACAAAAACAAAGGTAGAAAGTCGAATGGGAAAGCAGGCTATTTTCAATCACTGCACTTATTAAACCTCGAATTTTCTTATAAAGAAAAACGGAATATTCACCAGCTTATAGATGCACAAATCGCAGTACCCACGAATGACCTGGCTGTAAATTTTCATAAACAAAACATTGCTATATTGTTGGCGGACATATTAAACCGCTGTATTAAAGAGATGGACCCGAATCAGGAACTTTTTCAGTATGTCTGGCATGCTGTGCTGATGTTTGATAAGATTGAAAAAGCTGCCTTCAATTTTCATTTGTATTTTCTCACCCATCTTATGAAATATCTCGGTTTTGAACCAGGAAATCAGTGGAATAATCATAATAAATACCTTGATATGGATTCTGGTCTTTTTGTGGATGATGCTAACATTAATTCATCATGCCTTACCGAAAAAGAAAGCAGCATTATTTACCGTTTTATGAATTGCTCAGCTGATGAAATTCCCCCAAATGGCATTTCAAATACAGACAGAAGGCTGGTTATAGAGGCTGTGTTGAGTTATTTCGATCATCACATCCCCAATTTCGGTAAATTAAAATCTTACAATGTTTTAAAATCCGTATATCATTAAAGTCAGCTCAAATGTTTGGTTTCGTGTATGCTGCTATTGTAATGTTTTCTATATGATTTTTTTATTAGCTTTGAACCTGTAATATACCGTACAATACAATGAAACACCGCCTTACGTTTCCAATAATTATTACTGTGATTTTTATTGCAGCCATTGTGGCTGTGCTAGTTTTTACCACCTGGAAGCACAACAAAGAAATTAAAAACCTCAGTGTTTTTGTTGATCCATTTATTGGCACAGGCGGTCATGGGCATACCTACCCGGGAGCAAGCCTGCCTTTTGGGATGGTACAGATAAGTCCGGACACAAGGCTGTCAGGATGGGATGGTTGCAGTGGATACCATTATTCCGATACGGTGATTTACGGGTTTTCACATACCCATTTATCGGGAACAGGAGTGGCTGATTACTGCGATGTGTTATTTATGCCTGTGAACGGAAATCCAGTGTTTCATAATGGCATTTCCGATACAAGCAGCAATGGATATGCAAGCAGTTTTAACAAGTCGTCCGAAAAAGCATCGCCGGGGTACTACGCTGTTCATCTCAATGAACCTGATGTGTTTGCTGAATTTACCTGTACCGAACGGACAGCGTTTCATAAATATCACTACAACAAACCAGATTCAGTGATACTGATGATTGATCTTGTTCATCGTAACGAGGTAATCAATGCTGGCATTAAAAAAATCAATCAAACCGATATCGCTGGAGTGCGTAGATCAAAATCATGGGCACAGGATCAACAATTGTTTTTTTATGCACGGTTTTCCGACACCATAAGGGTTTACCAGGTGAAAGGAAATGAATTAAAAGAAAACAATGCATTTGATGTGTTCGGGAAAGAAGTAAGAGCTGCAGTGGGTTTTGACACACCTGTAGAAAATACACTGTATGTTAAAGTTGGCATTTCAGCCGTAAGTATTGAAAGTGCAAAGAATAACCTTGAACAGGAAGCTAATGAATATGATTTTGATTCAGCCTTGTCTGATGCCAAAGATAAATGGAATGATGAACTCAGCACCATTCTTGTCCGGGGAAATAACACAGCAGACAAAGTAAAATTTTATACCGCCTTGTACCATGCTTTTTTAAGCCCTGACGTGTTCAGCGATTGTGAAGGATACTACAGGGGTACTGATAAAAAAAATCATCACTCCGGTGAACACACGCAATACACCGTATTTTCACTTTGGGATACCTATCGCGCTGCACATCCATTGTTTACCATCACGCAGACGGAAAGAACAAAGGACTTTGTCCGTACCATGTTAAAACATTACGAGGAAGGCGGTAAATTACCGGTATGGGAACTGGCAGGCAATTACACGGGATACATGATCGGATACCATACTGTTCCTGTCATATACGATGCGTATAAAAAAGGCATTGTCTCTAAAGATGAGGAACTTGCGCTGGAGGCAATGCAACATTCTGCTACCCTCCCTCACCTGGGATTGCCTGCATGGATGAAAAAGGGATACATTGGCATTGAAGATGAACATGAATCGGTGTCCAAGGCGCTTGAATATGCTTTTGATGACTGGTGCATTGCCATGATGGCCAAAAAAACCGGAAACAATGATGTGTACAGGGAATTCATTGACCGCGCCCAACAATACAAAAACCATTTTGATCCGGAAACAAAACTCATGCGGCCACGTCTCAATGGTGGATGGAAACCGGATTTTGATCCCGCTGAGGTGGATTTCAATTATACTGAAGCAAACGCCTGGCAATACAGTTTTTATGTTCCCCATGACATTAACTCATGGATAAACCTGATGGGTGGTAAGGATTCACTTGATGTGATGCTTGACAGGCTTTTCAATGTCGGCAAAAGCAATCAGGGGCGTCACCAGGTTGATATCACAGGCCTCATCGGTCAGTATGCCCACGGTAATGAACCCAGCCATCACATTGCTTATTTGTATAATTACTGTGGAAAGCCCTGGAAAACGCAAAAGCGCGTTAAGCAGATTATGAATGATTTTTATACTACCCTGCCTGATGGTTACATCGGGAATGAAGATTGCGGGCAAATGTCAGCGTGGTTTGTCATGTCTGCCATGGGATTTTATCCCGTTAATCCTGCAAATGGCATTTACGACTTTGGTAGCCCCTTGTTTGATACGTGTATCATACAGCTTGAAAACAACAGGAGATTTTTCATTACCGCCGAAAAGTTGTCGCCCGAAAACATCTACATTCAATCGGTCACATTGAACGATGAGGATTATAACAAAACCTACATACGGCATGAAAACATTATGGACGGCGGAGAATTACATTTTGTCATGGGGCCAAAACCCAACAAACAATTCGGCAACAACGATGAAGCTGTATATCATTCTGAAATCAAAGCTGACCCAATTGTCATTTGTCCTGTGATAGAATCTGAGCACCGTGTATTTACCGATTCTGTGAAAATCAGCATATCATCAGCTCAAAAAGAGAATATAAACATATTTTACACAACCGACGGCAGTGAACCCTATAGAAAATCCAACCTGTTTACAGGTGATTTTTACGTATCAGAATCCTGCCAAATCAAAGCCATCGCATGTACTGAGAACAATAAATCAGGGGTGGTTTCGGCAAGGTTTTCAAAACTTGACCCAAACGTTTCACTCACATTGCATGCCAAATACAGCAATCAATATGCCGCCGGTGGGGACAATGCTCTTATTGATGGCATCCGCGGAGGAAAAGATTTCAGAACAGGTCAATGGCAGGGATACCAGGGACAGGACATTGAAGCTGTTGTAGATCTCGGCAGTGAAAAAACCTTGTCTGTGATTGGAGTAAGGTTTTTACAGGACATAAAAAGCTGGATCTGGATACCTGCCAAGGTTGAGATTCTGGTAGCTGGTAAGTCAAAACGGTTTACGGTATTGGCTGACATTGATCCGAAAACTGATGATACAGCGTATGGGCAGTTTGTGGAAAGTATTGAAGCAGAAGCCAATGAGAAAAATATCAGATACATAAAAATAAGGGCTAAATACCCCGGAACCATTCCTGACTGGCACCCGGGAGCCGGTAATGCTTCATGGATGTTTGCAGATGAGATTTATTTTGAATAACATATACATACCGGGCGGTGTTGTTTTGATCATATTGTCATCAGTATGTTGCAAGTCAAATGATAAATCCGGATTTGTGTTTGAAGAACAGGAAGCACAACAACAGCACATTGACACACTGATTCGCGATCTTCCTTCTTATGAAGATATCGTGCATCCCATGAAGGAAGCTGGAATACAGTTTCAGGCTCAGCTTTTGAATCTGCAAACGCTACCTGTTCAGGACAAACAAAGCATAATAGCTTTGCAAACAGGCGTATTACTGAGTGACATGGCTTATTGCCGGTATTTTGAACAAGTGCACAAAGCCATGTTTTTGTCGTCGCAGATTGAAGACCGCTTGCAGGCACTGAATATTCCCACAGGGAAAATCCAACAGATTGGTATAGAGCTTGAAACACACATGTATTCTCGTGATACGGTTATGAGCATATTATCAGATGCATATACTGAATTGAATGATGGCCTGATGAAAACCAAACGGACAGGGATATCTGCCCTTATCATGACAGGGGCATGGATTGAATCCAGTCGCCTGATGCTTGCTGACAATACCGTATCTGACGATATAGTTTCTCAGTACTGGAAAAAACACCGTGACGTGTTATCCTCCCTGATACCATTGATTGATGCTTTTGAATCCGGTATCCCTGAAAATTTGTTACCAGTATTAAATGAACTTTCTGAATGCCATGAAAGAAACAAAGCACTGGAAAAAATTGATATCCTAATACAACCAAATATTTAAAACCAAGATTTGAGCAGCACACAATCGTATATATCGGCAGGGGATTTTATTGACTTGTTTTACAAGATTAAGCAAAAGGGCTTGCATGTATTGTTTTCCAAATTCCGGCTTATGAATCAGTCACGGACAAAATCAAAATGGAACACAGCGGAGTCATCATCTGATTTCTGGGTGATTCCCCGGGTACGGAAACGGTGGAATGAAAAATGTACAGGCGATCCTGATTTGTCTTATGAAGATTATTTAATGAAAACACACCTGGCAGATTCAGATAACCTGCAAATGTTATCCATTGGATGTGGAACCGGTGCCAGGGAGCGTCATTTTGGAACATACTCCAATTTTGCTTTGATTGAGGGCATTGATATGGCTGAAAAGCAGATTGAAAAGGCACGTCAATATGCTGCGGAAGCAAACATGCAAAACATAAGATACACAACAGGGAATTTTTTAAATCACGATTTTAAACCCGAATCTTATGATGTCATCTTGTTTAATTCCAGCCTGCATCATTTTAAAAACATGTCAACTTTGTTGCGTACAAAAGTAAAGCCACTGCTCAAAGCAGGAGGTTTGCTTGTTATTTTCGAATATGTCGGCCCAAACAGATTGCAATGGACTCAGGAGCAGTTGAAATTTGCAAACAAGGTATTGAAATCATTGCCTGCTAAATACAAATTCAGGTATAATTCTTCTGCTGTAAAACAACACATTTAACGCCCCGGGTTGCTTAGAATGTTGGCTGTAGATCCATCCGAAGCGGTGGATTCCGAATCAATCCTTCCTGCCATACACAGGCATTTCAAAACGCTTGAAGAAAAACAAATGGGATGGGACATCACGCATCTTTTGTTCAAAGATATAGGCCACAATTTTTTACATGAAGATGAAGAAACAAGAGCGTGGCTTGAACATATTTTTGACCAGGAAGATCAGTATTTGGAAAAAACAGGCCGGAGTGATGCTGTATTTGGTGTTTACAGGAAATGATACCACACCACTCCCCTTTGCCTGTGTTTTTATAGCTGCATCAGGATTTACCTTTTGCTTTTTTTTTCCTGAATTCAACAATCAATCCACCCAACAACACCACAAAGAAAAGAGCAGATGATGCATGGCTGATTGCATTACCGGTGGAATAGGATTTTGGTTCAAAACGAAATTCTATTTGATGTTTTCCTGGTGGCACACACATAGCTCTGAGAACATAATTAGCCCGAAAATGCGGATGCTCTTCTCCATCAATAAAGCTATTCCATCCGTGGGGGTAATAAATTTCAGAAAATACCGCCAATTGCTTTTTATTTGCAGAATAATTGTATTTCAATTTATCCGGCGCATAGTAAGTTAGTGAGATACTTGCCGTGGAATCCTGTGCGATTTCACATTTCTTTACAAGGTTAGCAAAACGTTTATCCACTACCATTTCCTGGTGTGGATTGATGTTTTTAAGTGTGGTAATTTCTTCATCTGCATTTTCCACCAATGTGTAATCAGATACAAACCAGGCATTGCCACAGGCGGAATAATTTTGGATAGGCTGCATTTCCGGGTGAACAATGAGGTATTTTGTGTTCAGCATATCCAACGCCACAGATTTAAAATTGGCATTGAACATGCCGTTGATCTGTTCCATGTTTTGCTGTTTGGATTGAAGCACAAAATTAGCCAGGTTTCTTGCGTTATTCACCTCCTGAAACATCAATGAATCATACAATTCCTGGTAGCGGCGCATTTTGGCACCATGGTATCCTCCAATGGATTTGTGATGCCATGAAGTACTGGCGTCGTTAAACATGCTTACGGTTAAGTTTGCCACCCTGAAATGCGGGTCTTTGTCTTTGAGTATCATTTTGTCCGCTCTGGATGTTGTGTAAGGGGTTTGGAATTGCCTTTCCGGCACGAAATTATCTTCGTTCAAATACCGCCTGTTGACGGGCCAAAGGTCAACAACAACAATCAAAAACAACAAAGCATAAGCCAATTCGGGTTTAATTTTCTTTTTGTAAATAAGGTAAAGTAGGCCTATACCCAACAGCACAAAAAAGAATGAACGAAGTGCGTCTTTTCTGACCATGGATTTACGGTCTGTACGTAAGGCAGGAATGTACTCGTTCATCATGCTTTTTTTCATTTGCTGGTACTGTGGATTGTCTCCGGTGCCCCGGAAAATCTGTTCCACCAGTTGGCCGTCCTCTTCTGTTTCGGGGTTGGTGATGCCGGGAGCTATAATAATTAGCAGCAAGAAACCAAGTACCAGGCCACCTGATATTTTGAGCGCATTAAAAACCAGGGGGTTATTATTTCCGGCTTCTTTAAACAATTCCCTCACCGCAAGAAAACCCAGCAAAGGCATGGTAAATTCAGCTATTACCAGTATCATGGATACTGTTCTGAATTTGTTGTATCCGGGAACAAAATCCAGGAAAAAATCAGTGAACCACATCATGTTTTTGCCCCAGGCAAGGAAGATGGATAAAACAGTGGCAGTAAGCAACCACCATTTGATTTTACCTTTCACCAGGAACAAGCCAAACACAAACAGGAAGAAAACAAACGCACCGATATATACCGGACCGGATGTAAAGGGTTGTTTGCCAAAATACAAAGGCATTTGCTTGATGATGGATCCTGCGGATTCCGGCCCCAGGTATTTTTTCATCACATCATAGGTTTCGCTGTCTGTGTCGAGCTTACCTACCGAAGCACCGCCTTTAAAATTCGGAATCAACAGGGTAAATGTTTCCCCTTTGCCATAGCTCCATTGGGTGATGTAATCTTTATCGAGGCCGGTGGTACGGTTTTCTTTGTCAGAGCTGAGTTCGCTGGGCCCTCGTATTGAGTGTTCGCCGTATTCGTAAGTTGTTAACAAAGGCGTGGCATTGGCACCAAAAGAAAGAATAACCCCTGCCAGCAACAATCCGCTTGCTTTAAGAAATTGGGGAATATACTTGTTCCTAATGGCATCAACTAAGTAGAAAATAACCAAAAGCAGGGCTGTTAAGCCGGTATAATACACAATCTGGAAATGCCCTGTAAGCATCTGCAGTATCAGGAAAAATGTCATCAGTATCATACCCCAAAAAGGTTTTCGGTCATACGCCAGGTAAATCCCTGCGATAACAGGAGCCATGTATCCCAGGGCTACCGCCTTGGTAACATGACCAGCGGCAATTATAATAAACAAGTAGGATGAAAACCCAAATGCCGCTGCCCCTGCTATGCTGAGCCATGGTTTTACCTTGAATACCAAAAGCAAAATATAAAAACCAAGCAAATAATAAAACAGGTGAGCTATTGGCCGCCAGTTGCCAAAATTCATAATATAACCAACCTTAGAAAAAACAAGTTGTGATTTTGGGGTGGTAATCAGATAAGTAGGCATCCCGCTGAACATGGTGTTTGTCCAGAGAGGCCCTTCTCCGGTGGTGTCTTTCACTTCTTTGTATTCTCGTGACATGGCCTGGTAAACTTTCCAGTCATGTTGCTGAAGACGCTGATTGTTAAGTACGGGAGAGAAATATACGATGGGGATGATAAAAAATCCCAATACAGCTACGATGTGAGGTAATACCTGTTTTTTAAAATTGATTTTCATAATGCATCTGTTTTGGTCAAAAATAAGAAAAAAACAAACAAAATAAACGATTTGTCAAAATCAAAACATCATTTAAAGTGCATTTCTTTCACCCTCTCGTGCTTTCGTTCTATCACCACTCCTGCGTGAGGGCAGAGGCGGTTAGCCTGCTGAAGATGAGCCTTATAGCCTGTTGCTGTGGCAGAGCGACCAACGGGAGCTCCTGTCCAGAGCATAACAGGCTGAAGGCGAAGCAAAGCAGCTAATAGCCGAAGACCGACCCTGATTT
>JBNGDT010000102.1:0-9071 GCA_049975305.1 Bacteroidales bacterium
TTGTTTGAACGGCAAAGATAAATAATTTAGGTGAAAGATTGAGTATTCATTAAATTTTATTACCTTTATATAATAAACAAAATTAACACCTTCGTATCATGAAAAAACTTATAATTTTCATTTCTTTATTTAGCATGTCATTTGCATCCATTGCACAAAACACATGTGCAACAGCCCCATTCCTTGATTTTCAGGATTACGGGACATGCGGCACGATGATACTCCATGATTTCGATTTATCAAACGCAACAACTTCAGGTTATACCATCCCGCCCTGCATGGAAAACACCCAGGGAGCAAACGATTTGTGGTATAAATTCATCGTTCCTGCTAATGTTACAGAACTCAGTTTTCATGTGTTTAATTCAGACAATGTTCCTTTGCCTGATGCATCAGAACCTGGAATGGCTATTTATTCAGGCTTTTCATGTACCAATTTGGAATTGCTGTCCTGTTTGGAATCTGATTCGCTTGGGGAGTATAGCAACAGGGAAATACGCTGGGAACAGATAAATGGACTCACACAGGGCGATACTATATACTTACGTGTATGGGATCAAAACGACATGGCTCAAAAATTGTTTCTTGCCGTCAGTAAACGGATGTCAATGCAGGAAGATACATGCATGGGGGCAGCACCTTTATACGATGGAATATGTAACATTTTAGGAAAAGCCGATAGTTTACCTGCTCCGGAGGAATGCGGGTGGACGATTTCTGACAATGAAGTTTTTTATCATTTTACGGTTGACAACGACGATGAACAACCTTACACCATTGGTTTCACAAACATTCATATGTTTGGTCATGAAGGCTCTCCACCATCGGATTTTTTTGTACAGGTAGCCGTTTATGCGTGGAACGGTGTAGATTGCACTGACATTGGCGGTAGCCCAAACAGTTATCCGCCAAACACTTCAGGTGCATATATGGGATGTGCCAGCGACAGCATTGATTTTAGCTTTTCTGCAAATTTACAGCCTGGGCAATATATCCTGGTTGCGGACGGGTACAGTTCTTTAGCCGGCAATGCTCTTTTTTATACTGATACCGGACTAGGTCCTTTGACATCAGATTTACACGTCGATAATGAACTTGCAGTGTATCCCAATCCATCCCCCGGAAAAGTGCATGTTGAATCTAAAAAATACCAGCATTGTGCCATTTATTCAGTCATAGGAAAATTACTACAAACCTATGAAATCAGAAATGGTAATCTGACCATATCCGGCCTCAAAACAGGGATGTATTTTATGCGTTTTTTCAATGAACAAGATTCTGAAACCAGAAAATTGATTGTTGAGTAAAAAACACATACAATGTTCATGAAATTGTTAATTTTGCAAAAAATAGATGTGAAGAAAATGACAACGAAAGATTACATATTGAGTAAAATTAAATCACAGAAAAAGCAACTTCTGAAATATGGGGTTACCAATATAGGCCTGTTTGGATCATTCTCCAGAAATGAACAAAGCGAAAACAGCGATATTGATATATTGATTGAATTTGAACCTGACAAGGAAAATTTTGATAATTATATGGCTGTTTATGATTTTGTCGAAGATTTATTCAAAAATCACCGTGTTGACATAGTTACAAAAAACGGACTTAGTCCTTATATTGGTCCAAAAATTCTAAATGAAGTACAATATGTCTAAAAATTCTGTTGAAAAGCATATCAATGATGAGAGTAATTACATACTTTCTGTAATACCTCCATCAACAACCAAAGATGAATTTTTACAGGATGAAACATTAAAGCGTGCAATAATTAGAAGCCTGGAAATTATTGGAGAAGCATCAAAAAACATTCCTGCTGATTTTAAAATAAAATGGAAAACGATAAAATGGAAAAATATGGCAGGTATGAGAGACAGGTTAATACATGATTACATGGGGGTAAATTATTCGATTGTGTGGGATGTCATAAAGAATAAGATCCCGGAATTGCAAAAGCAAATATCTGAAGTTATTGAAGCTGAAATTGATACATAAATTTACTTGCGGCTTTGATGTAAAATAAATTATGAATATCCAAAAGATTTCCTAAGTTATCTTAATTATTAGTGAAATTGCTTATAATATTTATCACTTTTCTCTGCGGTGCTTAGCGCTTCTCGGCGTAACTCTGCGGTATAGCTTGTTGTAACGCAAAGTTTCGCAAAGAAATTATTAAGTATCCTTTCGGATGCTCATATAAAAAATAGTCAGTTTTCCTGTTACCGGAAGATAATTACAAACAGGAAATAATTGTCCTACCTAAAAGATTTCATTTCTTCCCCAGCAACGTAAACATGTTGTTTTTATACGCTTCCACACCTGGCTGGTTGAATGGGTTAACACCCAGCGCATAAGCGCTCATACCACAGGCTTTTTCAAAGAAATACAACAACTCTCCCAGGTTATAAGCATCATTTTTGTCAATGACAATGCGTGATACCGGCACATCACCATCCTTGTGAGCCTGATAAGTACCTGCTGCTGTCTGCTGATTGACGTAGGAAACCGGCTTGTCAGCGATGTAATTCAGCTTGTCACGATTGGCTTCATCGTGTGGGATGACCAATGACTGGTCAGGTTTGCTGATCTCAAGAAAAGTCTCAAACATAAGTGGGGTGCCTTCCTGGATATACTGGCCCAGGGCATGCAGGTCTGTGGTTAAATTGATGCTGGCAGGAAACAGCCCTTTGCCTGCTTTCCCTTCACTTTCTCCAAACAATTGCTTCCACCATTCTGCTACATAAGACAAGGTGGGTTGTGTATTGGCCAGTATTTCCATGCTTTTTTTCTTGTCCCACATCAATTTCCGGAAAGCTGCATACCTGAGTGCAGGATTTTTCCCCGGCAATTGTTCATATTCAATCTCCTCAGACATATCTTTTGCCCCTTCAACAAGGGCTTTAACATCCACACCTGCCACAGCCAAAGGAACAAGGCCTACGGGGGTAAATACCGAGTACCTCCCTCCCACATCATCCGGCACCGTATAAGACAATAAAGACAATTCATCAGCCAGATTGCGCAATGCCCCTTTTTTAGCATCTGTAATGGCAATGATATGCCGTTTTAATTTCTCGCTTTTTCCCTGTTTTTTTAACAGGTCTGTCAACAATCGAAATGCAATGGCTGGTTCTGTGGTTGTCCCGGATTTGCTGATTACAATGACACCAAAATTTTTGTTTTCCAGATAATTGAGTAAATCAGTATGGTATCCGGCATCCAGGTGGTGTCCGGCAAATAATATTTCAGGGGATGATTTTGAAAATGGCTTGCTAAGCGCCTGTAGTACAGCCCTGGTACCAAGATACGAACCACCTACCCCTACACACACAACCACATCTTTATCCTGCATCAACTCAATGGCTTCATTGTATGCACCGGGGGTTGCTTTCAAGGCGGTTTTGGGCAAATCCACCCAGCCAAGAAAATCACTTCCCGCACCGGAGCCATCATGCAATTTGAGATTATGTTTGTTCATCTTTTGGAGGTATGCCTCCCAGGTCTCTTCTGCAACCAGCTTTTCTAATGAATCGTTAATGTATGTAAGCATCGTTTTCCAATTTTATTCACGCATGAAAATACAATAATATCATCGAACACCAAAAGATATTTTCTGACTAATTATATTTTCATGAATTATGCAATACTCAATAAAGAAAGCATGGATTTCACACAATTTTTTAACTTTGCAGCGTTGTGAAACGGTATTTTATGGAAATAGGATATGATGGGACAAATTATCACGGTTGGCAAAAACAACCCAATGCCATTACCGTGCAGGAAACCATCGAAACCAGCCTGACAACATTGTTGCGGGAAAATATTACGGTTACGGGATGTGGACGCACCGATACCGGCGTACATGCTTTGTCTTTTTATTTACACTTTGAGGTAACGTGTCTCATTGATTCCATCCATGATTTCAAACACCGTATCAATAGTTTTTTACCCGATGACATTGCTGTTTATAATATTTTCCCTGTGGACAACGATGTACATGCCCGTTTCGATGCCATCAGCAGGACATATCATTATCACATCCACACCATGAAAGACCCATTTTTAGCTGGGAGGAGCCTGTTGATTCACAAGCAAACTGATATTGACTCGATGAATACCGCATGTACATACCTCATGCAGTACACAGATTTTACATCATTCAGCAAATTGCATACGGACACAAAGACAAACATTTGCCATATACAACATGCGTCATGGAAAAAGAATGGCCACCAGGTAAGATTTGAAATCACTGCTGACCGTTTTCTAAGAAACATGGTCAGGGCAATTGTGGGCAGCATGTTACCCATAGGCTATGGTGAAGAAAAACCCGAACACATCAAATCTGTTATTGAAGCTCATGATCGTTCAGAAGCCGGGCAATCGGTTCCGGCACATGGTTTGTATCTTATCCAAACAGAATATCCAAACAAAAAAGTAGCGATATGAAAAAAACAACACAATTTATTCTGATTATCGCAGTCCTCGCAGCACTGGCTTCCTGTAATAAACTCCCCGTATATGAAAGCCGCTATGTGGAATCCCCTGATGATACAATTCAATCAAACAAAGAATTGCCATACTCCCATTATGATCCGGACAGTAAAATACGGTATGATGTTTTTCATAATGATTCCATGCTCTTTTTGTATTTTGATGTGTCAGATCAAAGCAGCATTTTTAAGATATTTGCTCACGGCCTGGAAGTTTACATCGACAAAGAAGGAAAGCGCAAAAAAACACAGGGATTTATCTACCCCATACAGGGAGCTGTTCAGCAGCGCCCTGTAATGCCACCACAAGGAACAACTCCGTACCTTCCGGATAAAAACAATTTGAATGAAATCCAGAAAAACATCAGTCCTACCTTCACCTTGATCCAAGACGATGAAGAAGAAAATTTCAATTTATTTGCTTTGCACAACGATTTGGATATCAACATGGAGCTCAATAACGACAACCTTGAATACAAAGCCTCCATCCCGATCACTATGTTTGGAATGGACAGTCTGCCCAAAACATTAACCATTGGCATCCTGAGCGGAGAAATACCGGAACCTGAAAATGATGATGACCAAAATGTAAACATGCAAAATCAGAATTACAACAACCCCATTACGCAAGGGTCTCCTATCAGTGGGAACCGGCCAATGAATAACAACAGTACGAACCAAAGAAACATGAATCAAATGCAGGAGCCCATCAGAATTTGGTTTAAAATCAAACTAGTGGGGGGCAATTAAAATATACCCGTCAATGATAAAGGCAGAATACATAACTAATTTTTTGAAGCCTGAACGCAACCGCATGCTTAAAACCCGGGTAAAAAAATTCACGGGATTAAACGACCCGGTATATTTATTATGCTTGTTGTATGTGGTGTCACTGCCTTTTTTAAAAATACTGCCCGTTGTCTGGGTATCATTACTTGGGATAATTGCCATTTTTGGTTACAAATGGAAAAAAGCGATTCAGGTTTGGCTTAACAATTACACATCTCTGTTTTTACTTGGCTTGTATTCGCTTTACCTGATTGACTTGTTTTTTTCCGCCAATTCAGATGAAACCATAGTGAAGCTATCAGTAAAATTCAGCTACCTGATGCTGCCCTTGTTTTTGATTCCCACCGCTTTTTTCACAAAACAACAGATTTATAATCTGCTGAAAGTGTTTATTGCAGGAACAAGCATTTCATTGTTTCTTAATTTCTTTATCAGTACGTTACATTACCTGCAATCAGGTAGCAATTCCAGTTATTATTACAATCAGATATCCAATTTCCACCACACAAGTTATTACGCCTTCTACATTGGATTTGCTGCTATGGGAATTTTGTATTTAATGCGTAAACAGCAGATCAAAAAAAAGCTTCCGGCCATTATCCTGTTTTTTTTGCATGTTGGGATGATATTTATGCTTTCTTCAAAAGCCGGAATACTGGCATTTATTTTTGCATTTGCCGGGGAAAGTTTCCTGCGGTTGTTAAAACGTAAAAATGTAACTAATATAGCGCTCTTTACCGGTAGTATTGTGCTTATGTTTCTAATTGTTATTTTCAATGCAAGAATGAACAAAACCATCAATGACTTAATGGATAAAAACAAAGGCATTGAAATGCGTGATACCAGATTGCAGGTATGGAAAACCTGTACCAAACTAATTCCAACATATTTCTGGACAGGCACAGGGGCCGGTGCTACAACAGAAAAACTAACAGAGAAATACAATGAATACAATTTTCATGTTCCTGCACAAAAACGACTGAACTGCCATAATCAGTTTTTTCAGACTCAACTTTCAACCGGAATATTTGCAAGCATTTTTCTGATTTTGAGTTTTCTGTTTATTATCATTAACCACGGAGTTAAGTGCGAAGGCATAATATGGATATTTCTTTTGATGGTATTTGTACATTTTTTATTTGAAGCCATGCTTGAAACACAATCCGGGGTACAGTTTATCGTTTTTTTCTTGGTTTTGTTTTCTTATCAACAACAAAAATTTGCAGCATTATGATACCCTTTTCTCCTCCACGTATCGATCAAAAAATCATAGAAGAAGTGAATGAAACGCTGCGATCAGGCTGGATTACCACTGGCCCAAAAACCAAGCGTTTTGAAAAAAAACTGGCCGCGTTTTCCAATGTTCCCATGGTGTTGTGTACCAATGCAAATACCACAGGCCTCGAACTTATCATGAGGTGGTTTGGTGTAGGGACTGGTGACGAAGTAATTGTACCGGCATACACGTATTGTGCCACCGCCAATGTGATTGTTCATTGTGGTGCAAAAGTGGTTATGGTTGATTGTAACGAAAATGATTTTAACATCAGCCCTAAAAAGATCAGGGATGCCATCACCGAAAACACAAAAGTCATTATTCCTGTTGATTTGGGTGGCTATCCTGCCGATTACGATGAAATATACAAAATCATTGACGATAAGAAAGACTTGTTTACACCAAAAAATGACATTCAAAAATCGCTGGGGCGGATACTGGTGTTAGCTGATGCAGCCCATTCTTTGGGTGGGATTTATAAAGGCAAACCTGTTGGCTCATTAGCTGATATCAGTGTATTTTCTTTTCATGCGGTCAAAAACCTGACCACTTCAGAAGGGGGCGCTATCGCACTGAATCTGCCCGGGCATTTCGATGCAGAAGCCATTTACCAGTATTTGAATATTATGAGCCTGCATGGGCAAAGCAAAGATGCCCTTGCAAAAAGCAAAAACGGAAACTGGCGGTATGATGTTATATTTCCCGGATACAAAGCAAACATGACAGACATTCAGGCAAGCATGGGCCTTGTTGAACTTGAACGGTATAAAAGTGACAACTTACAGCAACGAAAAAAAATCGTTGACACGTACAACAATGCCTTTGAAAACCAGGATTGGGCAATATTGCCACCGATTTACAGCAACGATAAAACCAGTTCATTTCATTTATATCAACTGAGAATCAAGAACATTAACGAAGCCACGCGTAATGCAATTATTGAAGAAATTTTTAAAAATGAAGTGTCTGTCAATGTGCATTATCAACCTTTGCCTATGCTCACATATTACAAAAATGCCGGTTATAACATGCATGATTATCCCGTTGCATTCAAGCATTACGAGCATGAAATATCATTGCCGGTATATTATGATTTAAGTGATGAAAATGTGCAAACTGTGATTGAATCAGTAAAATTAGCTGTAAACAAAACAGTAAAATAATGGGGAAGCGTTTGTTTGACATTATTTTTTCCCTTATCAGCCTGATTGTATGTAGTCCGGTATTTATTATACTCGGTATTGCTATTTGTTTGGACAGCCCAGGCGGCATAATTTTTAAACAACAAAGGGTGGGGGAAAACGGGAAATTGTTTTCAATTTATAAATTCCGGAGTATGCGTACTGGTAGTGATAAAAAAGGACAACTGACTGTTGGTAGCGATGATAGACGCATCACAAAAACAGGCCGTTTCATCAGAAAATATAAACTTGACGAATTACCTCAGCTCATCAACGTATTGATTGGTAACATGAGCGTGGTTGGACCCCGGCCCGAAGTCCCAAAATACGTTAGCATGTACACCGATGAGCAACGCAAAGTGTTGCAGGTCAAGCCCGGGATCACAGATTATGCTTCAATAGAATATTCAAATGAAAATGATTTACTGGCTTCTTCCACGGATCCGGAAAAAACTTACATCAATGAAATCATGCCTGATAAACTTGCATTGAATCGAAAATACATACAGGAAAAAAACATGATAACTGATATCAAAATTTTGATCAAAACGGTTAGCAGGGTTTTACATCATAAATAGTATCTGTCCATAATCTCCAACACCTGCGTTACACTACCGTTCGAAAAAAAACTTACCCCACATACTTTCAGAATGTGTGTTACGATTTAAAGGAAATAAACACATGAAAATACGCAATACTTTAATCATACTGTTGATTGGCATCTTGCCTCTTTTCACTTCTTGCAACGACGACGAAGATTCAGAGGAAGAAGATCATTCTATATTTGTACAAACCAAATATCTATTTATACCCGGAAAGCACTATGGAAATAAGGATGTCTGTAGATTTCCCACAGGGTGGATACATTACTGCATCCATTCCTGAATACAATGAAGAATGGAAAGTAACAGCCGACAGTAACAGCTTGATAGACGGAAAATATACTTACCTGTATTACGAAAGCACTCAGCCCGATGCCTGGCAAAAGAATTATGGATGGCTTATTAAATCAGATGAACTGGAGGACTTCTTTGTACCGGACTTGCAAGAGCTTGGGTTTAATGACCATGAAATTGATGATTTTACTGAATACTGGATTTTCAGATTGAACCAGTATGAAGCATGCCTGATTTACCCTCAGACAAAAACAAATATGGACAATCTGGTTGAGCTTAACATCACCCCTGCGCCGGACCAATCACTTAGGTATTAGTTGTCAAGTTTCACAAGGTTGTTATGTAAAACAATCTTGCTTTGTTTTAATTTTTTGTTGCAATATAGTAATTTATTTTTAAATTCAAATGGTTTTTGTAACAATATTTCAGGTTT
>JBNGDT010000103.1:0-944 GCA_049975305.1 Bacteroidales bacterium
GATGTACATCAAAAAAATAGGTTCTCCTTCCTGCTTTTACAACCCGGGCAAAAATTTCCTGTCTTTTTCTTTTTTCATTACCTTCCATCATCATAATATTTAATTGGTTATTAACACAAATATAGCAATGCTATTGAACAAAACAAAGATTTTTTTATCAACACACCTTTACATCACCGCAAAAACACCATTGAAACATGTCTTTTTTGTTTACATTGAGCTTCTTACAGAGTTTTTACATACAGACAACACAAGCTTTTAAGTGTTCATAACACGATTCTCTCACTGACTTGATGCAAATATTCAGGATCTACCCTGTGAAAAATACAAAAATCCGGCTTGCATAACATGAAATATTTTCTGTTCTTTGCACTCGCATCATAAGGTTCTCATTAATGATAAGCAGAAGACTACTCAGGATAAAAGTATTGCAGATTTTTTATGCCCGTGTCCAACAACGGGATACTGATTTTGCAAGCGCAGAAAAAGAACTGGACAGAAGCGTCCATGCCACATTGGAATTGTATTACGAAATTTTAGCCATCATTACTTACCTGGCAGACCATGCTGAACATAAAATTCAAATGGCCAGGGAGAAAAGGTTGCCAAGTTATGAAGACCTGCACCCCAAACGTAATTTCATTGATAATCCGGTAATTGAAGCTATCAGGCAAGCAAAAAGTTTTCAAAAACAAACCAGAGCATCACGCATTCCCCCTGAAGCATACAATGATTTTATTATTCACTTATACGATAAAATCCACAAATCAGAAACCTTTCAGGCATACCTTGACATGGAAAATCCGGGTATGGGTAATCACAAGCAAATCATTAACTTCATCATAAATGATTTTTTACAGGATAGTCCGGATTTTGACCAGTTGCTGGAAGAATATTGCATATATTGGAATGATGACATTGGGTTTGTCTGCAGCCTACTTGAG
>JBNGDT010000103.1:954-9030 GCA_049975305.1 Bacteroidales bacterium
AATGATAATTTTTTAATTATAAAAGAATACAGTTGTGAAGATGACAGGGTTTTCGGGAAACAACTTTTGTATTATGCCCTGAAGCACAACCATGAATACGAAAAAATGATTAACGATCATTCAATAAACTGGAATATTGAACGTATTGCCATCATGGATAAAATTATCATGAAACTGGCAATTACAGAGTTTTTACACATGCCAACCATTCCTGTCAAGGTCACAATCAATGAATATATTGAGATCAGCAAATATTACAGTACTGCAAAAAGCAATGCATTCATCAACGGGCTGCTTGACCAAATAGCCGTAAAATTAAAGCAGGACAATCGCATTATTAAAACAGGCAGAGGGCTTGTTGATAACGTATAGCATGTCTGCGGAACATGATAATTATTCTCTCACTTCTGTATATGGTTAACAAATATTATTTTATTCTTACAATATCATAGCTATATTTCAGTTGTACAATAACAATATTTTAGCTTTTATTGTTTTTTTATAAATGCAGAAAATTATACTTTTACAAAAATTTTCATACATGAAGAAAGATTATTATGTTGTAGCTGTTTTACTGGTTGTTATGATGATTGGTTTTATATCCTGCAATTCTAACAACAATGATAACGCAACAGATGATGATGGGAAAATCACCACAAATGTTGTCAAGAACCCCATAAGTGCTGACGGAAAATTTGATATGACCTCATTGCCGGAGTTTGATTTTCCGGTAAAAGAATATAACTTTGGGACGGTTATTCAGGGAGAAAAGTTAGCCTATACATTTACATTTACAAATGTAGGTGGTTCAGACCTGGTTATTAATAATGTTAAAGCATCCTGCGGTTGTACAACACCAAGCTGGACGAAAAAACCGATTGCTCCCGGCGAAAAAGGCGAAATAGAAATAGTATTCAACAGCCAGGGGCGACAGGGCGAACAAAAAAAATCTGTCATAGTATTTGCTAATACACAACCAAATACCACTGAACTAATAATTAGTTGTAATATTGTAACCAAATAAACATAATAGATAATATGAACTTACTAAGTATTTTTTTATCAATGAATCTAGAGGGCGGATCTGAACAAAACCCTTGGTTCAGTTTATTTTTCCTTGCGTTGATCCTGGTTGTCTTTTATTTTTTTATGATCAGGCCTCAAATGAAAAGGCAAAAAGAAATGCGTAAATTTCGTGAGAATCTCCAAAAAGGAGATAAAGTTGTAACTACTGGCGGCATACACGGCAAAATCAAAAACATCAAAGAAACAACCATTGATATTGAAGTAGCCGATGATATCGTCATTACTGTGGAAAAAATAGCGGTTAATCCTGTGTATCCTCAACAACAAGGGAGATAAATGATCTGGTGAATAAAAAAAACAGGTTTCACATACTGCAGGACAAGCTGAAAAGAATCAGGATTAATCGTAATACTTTGATTTTTACGTTGTTTTTGGCCATTTCTGCATTGTTGTGGTTGCTTAATGCCTTAAATAAGGAGTATTCGCATGTCATCCAGTATCCACTAAAATTCACTCAAGTACCTGAGTACATCAAATTAGACGGGGGAGCTCCATCTAAAATCGGTGTGGAAGTGTTTGGGCATGGTTATGATATTCTGAGCTATAAATTTGACCATGGGAAAACTCCAATCATTGTAAACATGGAAAAAACCACACCACAGCAATACAGTGATGATCATTATTATATTTTAGGTAAACATTTGCTTCCTTATGCAAAAAAACTCATCAAAGGAAAGGTAGAAACCGTAAATATTTATCCCGATACCTTGCATTTGTTTGTTACAAAAACAATATCCAAAAAGCTGCCTGTACAATCAAAAATCACTTATTCGGTGGAACAACCATACATGATTTCATCAGGCCCACATTTTTCACCAGACTCTGTAAAAGCCAAAGGACCAACACACATCATAAATAAATTACAATACATCGAAACTGCAGCACTGGATTATGGCAAACTAAATACAAACATAAACCGCTATGTTCCATTGCATGCCCCTGATGAGGTTGAGCTTGACCCTCAACGGATTAAACTGGAAATTACCGTGGAGAAATTCACAGAAAGCAGCTATAACATCCCTGTTGAAGTCATCAATGTACCACAAGACATTGAACTTGAGTTAATTCCCGGAGATATTGAAATATACTTTCATGTCCCGGTCAGCAGGTATAATGATCTGTCAAAATCAGCCTTCAGGCTTAGGGCTGATTATGAAAAAGCAACAAACAACAAATTGTATCCTGAGCTGGTATTAAAACCCGACTACGTTCAACACATCAGGTTACTCAGGGATCACGTTGATTTCATTGAAAACAAAATACGTGATTGATGAAGCGAATAGGCATCGGAGGAGGCATAGGAAGTGGAAAATCAGGCATTGCCAAAGCTTTTGAAACTTTTGACATCCCTCTATATTATGCTGATGATGAAGCAAAAAAAATCATAGAAACGGAACCAATCCGCAACCGGATTATCAGGGCATTTGATGCGACTTTATTCATTGATGGGAAAATAAACAAACCCCGCATGAGCAAACTGATTTTTAATGATGAACGTACACGTCAGAAAATAAACAACATTGTACACCCGGCAGTTTACAAGGATTTTAATCGGTGGGCAAAGCAACAGAACAAAGATATCGTAATGATAGAAGCTGCCATTTTATTTGAAACCGGATTGCACAAACAACTGGACTCAACCATTTTAGTGCTCGCTGATGAACAAGAACGAATTCAACGCATCGAAAAACGGGATCATTGTAACCGGGCATCTGTAATGGAACGCATAAAATCCCAGCAAAATCCGGAAAATTTTATAAATTTGGCAACATTTTTGATTTTCAACAACAACAAAGATGAAGTAATACCACAAATTTTAGAAATCTATAAAAAATTGACAAACAATGGCTAAATATGGTAAATGGTTAGGCGGAGGCCTTGGTTTTGTACTGGGAGGCCCCATTGGTGCATTACTGGGATTTACCGTGGGCAGTTTTTTTGATTCCAGCTCAGTCAAAAACACTGCACAAGCCGCAAGAGGCAATTTTGCAGCCTCTCTTATCGTGCTTGTCGCGGCTGTAATGAAAGCCGATAATAAAGTGACAAAATCAGAACTTGAATACGTCAAAAAATTCTTTACGCAGTCATTTGGATACGAAAAAGCTGCCGATGCAGTGCTTATGCTCCGCGATATTCTAAAAAAAGACATTCCTGTTGAAGATGTGTGTGCACAAATTCAACGCAACATGAAATATGCCGAAAAGCTGCAACTTATTCACCTGTTGTTTGGCATTGCCAATGCAGATAATCAAATCGAAAAGAATGAATTGTTTATCATCAGGAAAATTGCTACACTCCTGCATATTGACGAGAAGGATTTTGAATCCATAAAATCAATGTTTGTTAAAGACATAGAATCTGCATATAAAATATTGGAAATTGATCCCAATGCCAGCGTTTCGGAAATCAAAAAAGCATACCGTAAAATGGCGGTAAAATACCATCCCGACAAAGTCAGTTACCTTGGAGAAGATTTTCAAAATTTTGCGAAAGAAAAATTTCAAAAAGTCAACGAAGCATACGAAACCCTTAAAAAAGAAAAACAATTTACCTGAATTTTAACACTATCTAATCATTAAAAAAGAAAGAAAATATGTACTTGGAAAGAATTTTAGCTATTGGAGGAAAACCAGGATTATACAAGATGATCTCTCAGGCTCGCAACAGTATCATCGTGGAATCAGTTGACACCGGAAAACGATTCCCGGCATTTTCATCTGCTCAGATAAGTTCGCTTGAAGATATTGCCATTTACACAAAAACCGAAGAAAAACCACTGATTGAGGTTTTAAACAACATCTATGAATTATACGATGGGAAAAAAACCATGAGCCATAAATCCTCCAACGAAGATATCGTTGCCTTCATGGAGAAAATCCTCCCCGATTACGACCAGGACAGAGTACACATCGGCGATATCAAAAAAATAATCCAGTGGTATCACATACTCATTGAAAAAAATATCCTGAACGATAAAGCCATAGAAGAATACGAAAAAGAACAGGCTGAAAAAGAAGAAAAAGACAATGCTAATGAAGAGTGATTAGTGGTCGTAATTGGTGATGGGTGAGATGGAAGTATGAAACGATAGCACGATAGATAGAAGGCACGATAATGAGATAGTAAGACGGAGAGATTGTGCACTGCATGGTGACTTTGTTAATCCGGCTTGTCAATAATCTTAAATCATCATTTTCTTCTCTTAATTGCTAAACTTCAAATCCGGTGATCTTCTTTTGCTTTCCAAAATATTTACATTCTTTGTTTAAAGCTGTTTTTTAGGAAAAGACAATTCTTATTTTTACGGATTATTGCCATATTTTTTACATTATTGTTAAAATTTAGGCCTAAATTTTAACAGGACTGATAATATTATTCATAGATTTTGTCTTTAAGATATTTGCCTGTATATGACTGATTGCATTTTATCAATTGTTCAGGTGTGCCGGCAAAAATAAGCTTACCACCCTTATCTCCACCTTCAGGCCCCAAATCAAGCACCCAATCCGCCGATTTAATTATTTCAGGGTTATGTTCGATAACCAAAATGCTGTGTCCCCGGTTTTTAAGTTGTTCCAGCGACGACAGCAATTTGTGGATATCATGAAAATGCAGGCCGGTAGTTGGTTCATCAAACACAAACAATGCCGGCGATTGCATTTCGTTACTGAGATATGATGCCAGTTTGATACGCTGACTTTCACCTCCGCTAAGTGTATTGGAAGGCTGTCCCAGTTTCAAATATCCCAAACCTACATTCTGATAAGTCATCAGAAGTTTTACGATTTGTTTTTCAAGAGAACCCTTGTCCTGTGAAAAGAATTCCACAGCCTGATTTATTGTCATGTCAAGAATATCAGCTATATTTTTCTCATGATACTTTACTTCAAGGATTTCATCTTTAAACCTCTTGCCGCCGCATTCTTCGCATGTCAAATATACATCGGCCATGAATTGCATTTCAACTTTTATTTGCCCTTCTCCTTTACAGGTTTCACAACGACCACCATCGAGATTAAACGAAAAATATGCCGGCTTATAATTCCGCTGCTTTGCCAGTTTTTGTTCAGCAAACAACCGCCTGACAACATCCCATGCTTTGATGTATGTAACCGGATTGGAACGCGATGATTTACCAATGGGGCGCTGATCTACATATTGAATATCCGTAATCAGGGAAAAATTACCGTCAGAGGATTTGTGCAAACCAGGCTTGGCAGTATTGTCACCAATTTTCCTTTTCACTACAGGTGTAATTATATCCCTGACAAGTGTGCTTTTTCCGGAACCACTGACTCCGGTAACCACACACATCACTTCGAGCGGCAATTCAAGCATTTCGATGTTCAGATTATGCTGCCTCAAACCATAAAACCGAAGGCTGTTCTGCCACTGCTTTCTTTTTTCAGGTACCGAAATATGGCGTTTGTGGTTTAAATAGTCAGCAGTAATGGAAGATGATTCTTTTAAAAACATGTTTAGTGATCCGTTGTAGATAATTTCACCTCCCTGGTAACCGGCACCGGGCCCAATATCCACAATGTGATCAGATTCCCTGATGATAGCTTCTTCATGTTCAACAACAACAACCGTATTCTGAAGATCACGCAAATTTTTAAGCACATCAATAAACAAATGGGTATCGCGCGGATGCAGGCCAATAGAAGGCTCATCCAGGATATACAAGGACCCTACCAGGGCACTTCCCAGCGAGGATACAATGTTAATTCGTTGTGTTTCACCACCCGACAAACTCGATGCATGACGATTAAGTGTTAAGTATGGCACACCGACCTTTATCATAAACTTCAACCGGCTTGAAATTTCTGTCAGAATTCGATCGGCTATCTGATGTTCACGTTTGCTGAGTTTTACATTATCTATAAAATCCAGTAATTGTTCTGCACTCATGTCCACCAGGTCCGGCACGCTCTTTTTATTAACTTTCACCCAGGATGCTTCTTTTTTCAAACGTTTTCCGTGACAAACAGGACAAGTGGTACGTCCCCGGTAACGTGACAGCATGACACGGTACTGAATTTTATATTTCTTTTTGTCAAGGTATTTAAAAAAATCGTGTATGCCGTAAAAGGCATTGCACCCCTCCCACAACATGTTTTTCTGCTCCTCAGTAAGGTCAATATATGGCCGGTGTACAGGAAAATCAACTTTGGATGCATTGATGACCAATTGATCCTTCCATTTTTTCATTTTATCCCCTTTCCATGCAACCACACAATCCTCCCACACAGATAAATAAGGATCAGGAATAACAAGGTCTTCATCAATACCAATGACACTGCCGTATCCTTCGCACTCAGGGCAGGCACCCACAGGGTTGTTAAACGAAAACATATTTTCAGTGGGCTCTTCAAACTGAATCCCATCTTCTTCAAACACAGTGGAAAAACTACGCTGGTTAAATGTTTCATCAGATTCAGTAACAATAACGCATTTTCCCTCTCCTTCCTTAAAGGCCATCTCTGCCGAATCCCTCATTCGGCTTTGAATGGATTTATCTTTTTTATTTTTCAACCTGTCAAGAACAACATACACCGTATTTTTTTTTAGCTGCTCATCTTTCAATTCATCAATTTTCTTTATATGACGATCAATCCACAAACGTCTATACCCCTTAATTCTCAGGTTTTCCAGCCAGTTTTCTTTTCGATCACCGGCAACTTCCAACGGAAAACATACATACACTTTACATTCTTCCGGTTTTTTATCCAGGTAGTCCAACACATCATTGACATTTTGCTTTTTCACAAGTTTACCTGACACAGGAGAATATGTCTTGCCAATGCGGGCATAAAGCAATTTAATATAATCGTATATTTCTGTCATGGTGCCAACCGTTGACCGGGAGGACATGGTTACCACTTTCTGCTGTATAGCAATGGCTGGCGGAATACCACTGATCATATCAGCTTCCGGTTTATGTAGCCTCCCAAAAAACTGGCGAGCATACGATGAAAGGCTTTCAATATAACGGCGTTGCCCTTCAGCGTACAATGTATCGTACACCAGGCTGGACTTACCTGAACCCGAAAGGCCTGTAACCACGATAAGTTTATTATAGGGGATGGTAAGGTCAATCCCCTTTAAATTATGCACCCTCACATTTTTTAATCTAATTCCCGCTTTTGTCATTCAGTATGGTACAATTTTTGTTGATTATTTGTTGTTGATTTATTAAAATAAAAATAAAATGCAAATATGCATAAAACAAAAAATAGTTTCGTATCTTTGCATAACAGAATTTGAACAAAAACGTTTAAATAACAGTTAAAAAAGGAGACTGCCTATAGAACATATTTTACGCTTTTAACCAATAGAGGAATACATATGAATATTACAAAACTAACCGACCAACAGTTAGTAGAAGGTTTTGTTAAAGGCGAAAATAGTTATATGCAGGAGCTCATAAAACGCCACAAAGACAGGGTATATACTTATATCCTACTGATTGTTAAAAATCCCCACGTTGCAGACGATCTTTTTCAGGATACCTTTATTAAAGTAATTAAATCTCTGGAAAAGAACAAATACACTGATAAAGGTAAATTTGTGTCATGGGTGATCCGAATCGCCCATAACCTGACAATTGATTATTTCAGAAAAAGTAAAAACCAGAACACCTATTCAAATGATGATAACGAAGTGGACATCTTTAATTCGCCAAAGTATTCTGATTGCACAATGGAAGACTGGATGATAGATAAACAAAAAGAAAAAGACGTTCGTTTTTTACTGGATAAGCTTCCCGAAAATCAAAAACAGGTTGTGATGATGAGACATTACGGGAACATGAGCTTTAAAGAAATCGCCGACCAAACCGGGATTAGTATCAATACAGCTTTAGGCCGTATGAGATATGCCCTTATCAACATGCGCAAATCCATGGAGGAATACAATATAGATCTTACATATATGTAATTGTCAAGTTTCACAAGGTTGTTATGTAAAACAATCTTGCTTTGTTTTAAT
>JBNGDT010000104.1:0-8906 GCA_049975305.1 Bacteroidales bacterium
TTGAACGGCAAAGATAAATAATTTAGGTGAAAGATTGAGTATTCATTTAAAAAAAATACCGTTATCCGAACTCATATCAAAAAACCTAAAGTCAGGTGATTCACAGCATTATTTTCCTGACAGTTTAAAAACTTTACCGGACTTTCCCATTTCAGGGAAAAAATCAAATCTCTCAATCAGTATTGATTACGGCAGCCTGCTCCATATAAACACATGGGAAAGCCTCGAAAATTCCGAAATAATGATACAAAACATGCTCATACATCAGTATTTCAACAACAACGTAAAAACCAAAATCTCTCATAAAATTACCTGTAATCTTGTTTATTCAAAAGACAATTTTGTGGCTGGGACAGGTGCAGGAATAAGCATATTGCAATCACAATTTAGAGGCAGCATACCAGTTGAATACACGTCAAACGTCAACACAGGCTTCACTTATACAAATGTTGATTTCAACAACCGGATTTTCTATCTCGATATACCTGTTTGGATAGGCTATAGGGAATACACGCCATTGACAGAATATTACATGCAAGTAGGATTGTCAGGAAGTTTTCCCTTAAAGCATTATTACACATGGTATGACACTGATGCAAATACTTTTGTTTACAATGATGAGGCTCCGTTCAGAAAAATACTGTTTTCTGTAGCAACAAAAGGATTTTTTGCACGGAGATTAAACGAACATTGCCTGCTGGGCATAAAGCCGACTTACTTTTACCGCTTATCATCTGTTTTTGAGGAGGAATACGAACTCAATGTACGACAGCACATTTTCAAAATCGGGCTGAAATTTCAGTACAATTTCTACACTGCATGCTTAACACCAAAACCGAACTCCCTAATACCTTTTATTTGCAACCTTTCTTAACCGATGTTATCCCATGATTTCCTGAAATAACACAACACTACACAAATCACTGCATCAGCATAATCGTGCCTTTTTTGGTTTTGATGCTTCCATCCCACATTTCAGCCTCAACATAATAAACATAGGTATCAACCGGCTGTAATTTACTTCTATAATAGCCATCCCAACCTTGTTCGATATCATCGGTCTGAAATAACTTTTCACCCCACCGGTTATAAATGGAAAACTCCTTTAATTCCTTGATTCCCAAGCCTTTCACATATAGCACCCGGTTTACGGCATTCCCTTCAGGGGTAAAAGCTTTTGGCACATCCAGCGTGTATCGGATATCCACAATAATTTCATAATCTAGCGCTTCGGTAAAACAACCAAGGCTGTCAGTAATTTCAACCATATATGTCCGGTTTTCACGGGGATAAAAGCTGGGATTTTCACAGTAAACACAAGAAATATCTGTATCCGGCGACCATTCTATTTCCACATAAGGCTGATCTGTTTCCACATAATTGGATATAGATTCACCAATGATAATTGTGTCCTGACTGCTTCCCAGTGTACTGACAACCGGATACTGAATGGTTACATTCACCGTGTCTTTGTTGGTACACCCACGAGCGGAAGTAACGGTTACATAATAGGTAATGTCTTCTTCAGGAACAGCATACGGGTCTGGCACCTCTGTTTCACTCAGGTAAAGCCCGGGATACCAGACGTATTGCGCCCCATTTTCTGCATGCAAATTAAACCCGTCACCTTCACAAATGATGGTATCCGGGGTTGCATTCGGATCGGGAACATAACCAATCACAACCTGCCTGACAGTATCGTCCCAACACCCTACTTCCGTATTTTCCACTTCAAGCGTAATGTCAATCACAGAATCCGTTTGTGTGTTATTCACAAACAACACTGAATCCCAATGGAGTTCGTTATGCGTTCCGAGGCCTTCAACATGCCAGTTATATAACAAAGAATCTCCCATAGAAATATTGGTAAGATCAAGAACAAACGGACTGCACCCGAAGGTATCAGCCAAAGCACCTGTTTCGGGGTTTATAAGTGAAAAGGCTGCCTGCACATTGTGAATAACAATCTTAACATTACGGAATGTATCCAAGCATCCGGCTCCATATAAATCCGGATCAACCCTATATGCATTACCGGATGTAGGCATATAATGATACACATGACTAACATTAAACCCCTCAGCAGTAGCACCATCGCCAAATGTCCATTTTATACTGTCAATATCTTCACCGTTTTCAATGGAAAATTCAATGGTATCGTGCAGACAAGCATTAATGGATTCTCCGTTTTCAACATCTTCGCCATTGACAAACAAATCGCCGCTTGGACCATTTACTGAAAGTAATTCCTCATGTTCGTCTGTACAACCAAAGCTGGTTTCCACAGTAAGTTTCAGGTAATATTGTCCCGCTTCCGGGTAAGTAAATTCATAAGCATTATACCCATTCCCCTGTTGATTCATATAGCCGGAATGCCAATGATATTGAGTTGCCGGATTTTCAGGTTCATCCATAGACACATCACCGGAAGACAATACAAGCGGTGGACAGGAACTGCTTGAGTTAAAAACCGTGAAATGGGCATTGGCTTCCTGCACTTCAATATAAGCCACTTTTTCTTCCGTTTCCACACACCCCTCTCCGCTGATTGTCAGGATGACATCATAAGCTCCCGGATCAGAATAACTATGTTCCGGCAACATGTCATTGTTTACAGGTGTGCCATCTCCAAAATCCCATGTGTAATCATAGGTATCATCCTGCAGATTTGGCACAAACTCAATAATATCGCCCACACACACTTGCCTGTCCTGATCATTGACAGATTCTGCAACAAACCCTGCATCCAGTGATATTAGCTCAACAAAAACAGGAATAACCAGGCTGTCAACACAACCTCCTACTGTATAAGCTTCAATGATCACTTCGTATGTTCCTGAATCTGTTAATGTAGAATCAGAAATAAATGAAACAGAATTTGTACCGCCTACAATAATGGTATCAGCATACGAAAATCCTGAATTTTGATTCTCAACATGCACAATGCCAAGGGAAATATTATCATCAGCTTCAATAAGTCCTTCTATAGTCAAATCATACGGTATACATCCCTCAAGCGGATAAACTGATGTAATATCAATGATAGGACCGGCAACATGCAAGGTTTTGCAAACAGAATCTTCACAACCATTTTCATCCCTGACATGGAGGCAAACCTCAACATCACCATGTAGATGATATGTATGTGTTGTGTGGAAATCCGGCATCCAGCCTGAATTTTCGCCATCGCCAAAATCCCAGTAAAATTCTTCAGCGTTTTCACTGCCGCTTTCCTCAAAAGTGTATTCAGTATTGGCACAAACAATATCAGGATTTATTGTAAATGATGCTACTGGTTGAATGACATGCAACTGAATGGAATCACTGTATTCACATCCGGTTGAACTATTCACGGCTTCAACAATAACCCAGTAATCCCCACTGCCCGGAAACTCATAAATGATTGTGCTGTCTGTTGTGTTTAACTGTTGATTAATGACATTAAATGCATCATCTTTTATGATCCAATCCCAGCTATCTGCTTCTACCAAATCCACTTCAAACACATACTCATTACCCTGATCACAATCATGGATATAGGAGATATTATAAATAACAGGGCCATTCACATAAAACAAAGAATCAACGTATAAAGAATCGCGGCACCCGTTGTGTTCCACCACATGCACAACCTGTACCCATCCCGTATCCTGGTGAAATGTATAATCATACTGGTGATGTTGATCTGAGGTCCCCCATTGCCACTGAGTTGTGTCTCCAAACAACCATTCATACGAATCAATATACAGTGAATCTTCTGAAAGGCTGATAAAATTCAGTGAATCCCAGGAACAAATTTCGGAAGGATAAGATGTATAATCAAAAAGCGGTGTCTGATGATCTCCTACGGATATTTCAACATCAGAACTGTCAACACAACCATTGATGTCTGTAACGATTAATTGTACAACAAACACACCTGTATCATTATACACATGATTTTCTACAGTGTTCCCAACATAGGGATCAGGATACGTATTGGGTTCTGCAATGTTGTCATAAAAATCCCACTCAAAGCTAGTAATATCTGCAGGATCTGTTATTGAGTCGTAAGTTGCAGTAACATCAAGAGGGAAGCATCCTTCTGTCGTATCCACAGAAAATGCAGCAGAGGGGGAATTGATATACACCTGAGGGCCGGCAACACTACCGGTACAACCATGTGTTGATGTTATTTCAAGCGCAGGGAAAAAATGCCCTTCGTTTTCATAAGTGTGGTCAAGTTCACTTCCATAATCGTTTCCCCCATCACCAAAAATCCAGTGATACTCATTAACATCAACATTGGCAGATGCTGTAAAATGCACAGTATGTGGAGCATCACAACTAAAACTCTCGTCAATGGCAAAAACGGGTTGCGGGTCTTCAACCTCTATGTTAAATGTTGTATCTGACTCACATACCCCTCCCGGGTCCACAGTAAGGGTAACTGCATGGGTTCCCTCTGTATCGAAGATCACTGATGCACTCATTTGTCCGCTTGTGGGCGGATTTCCATCTTCAAACGTCCATGATATATTAAACCCTTCATTTTCACAAAAGAAAAACACTTCTTCATCTTTACAGACCACGCCATCTGTCACTTCATCAAAATCCGAATTGTAAACAGTAAAGTCAGGGACAACAGGGTGAATATGAACGTAATCAACTGAATCAACTACGGCAACACAACCATACTCATCTTCAACTGTCAGGCTGATGTCATAATTCCCGTTGCTCGTGTATTCATGCACAGGATTTTCTTCCGTCGCAACCGGAGATCCATCCCCAAAATTCCATTCAACAGAATAATCCAAATCATCAGAAACCACAATATCACTATTAAACTCCACATCTACAGGGGAATAACACCACGATTGCGGATCTGCTATAATGCTTACAACCGGCGTATCTGACAACATGATGGCATTTTCCTGGTAATGAAAAGAAGAACATCCGTTTTCATTGACAACTTCAAGCATAATGCTAAATGTGCCGTCCTGTGTGTATTCATGCACAGGATTTTCTTCCGAACTGCTTGTTCCATCGCCAAAATTCCACATGTAGGAATCAAGGGTTCCAGAACCTTCCTGAGTTGTTGTGTTATTAAAAGCATGCTCATAAGGAACACATCCCTGGTAACTTACCGTTTCAAAATCTGCTAATGGTGTAGGCAACACATATATAATCATGGTTTCTGCATCGGAAAACCCGTCACATGTAACCGTTAGTGTGACAGTAAATTCATCAGAATGGTCATAATTATAACCCGGATTTTCCTCATAAGAAACTTCACCATCACCAAATTCCCAAAAATATTCAACATCATCCGGATTTGAGCAACCAGAAACATTGCTGGTGTTGGTGAAATAAACATTTTCGTTGATGCAAACCGAATCCTGGCCTTCACCTACTTCAAAATCTGCAACTAATGCCTGAGCAAAAAGCCCTTCAAGTCCAAATGAGATCAGGATAATAAGAATACTTAATATTTTATACCGTTGTTTTCGGTGCATCTCAAATTTTTATTTATTTTCTTTAATTGGTATCATTAACAAATATACTATATTTGAGCGTAAATTTAACGTAAACCTATGCAAAAGACAAAAATATATTTTGTTATCCTGGGAATATGTTTGATTTTTTGTGTAAAACCGGGTTCTACACAGGACATTCATTTTTCACAATTCAGCAAAAGCCCGTTGTATGTTAACCCGGCATATACCGGCATGTTTGACGGAAACTGGAGGTTTACAAATAACTACAGAAACCAGTGGAGCAGCATAGGCCCTGCATTTAAAACTATTTCTGCCGGATTTGACAAACCCTTTACAGTAAAAAACGGAAAAATCGGGATCGGGGTATTTTTTGTTAACGATCAATCCGGGGCTGCAGCGCTTACTGCAAATAAAGTGTTTGTATCTGTAGCATACCTGTCAAACATCCGGAGCCACACCATTTCTTATGGCATCCAGGCAGGCTACGTAATCCAGACATACGATATGAATTCTCTTACTTTCCCCGCACAGTATAACAACAACACAGGGTATTTTGATTCTGACCTTCCTTATCAAATTGAGACCTGGGATGAAAACGTAAACTATCCTGACATCAACGCTGGTATAGCCTGGACAAAAAAGTTTGGAAAAATTACACCGGGCGCAGGATTCAGTGCTTATCATATCAACAACCCGTCTCTTAGTTACCTTAACAATGACGGCGCCAAATTGCCTCTAAGACTGGCTGCTAATGCCTATGCAGACATTACAATAAAAGAACACTGGTTTGTGAGGCCCGATTTTTTTACCAGTTTCACAACCCAAACAAGTGATTACCTCATGGGCGGCATTGCTGGATATCGTTTTCACAGGGAAAAATTACTTGAAAAAATCTATGCCGGAGCTGAATTTCGCACACAGTTTCATACTACTGATGCAGCAGTTATGATGGTTGGAATAGGTTTTATGGGATTTGATATAGGCATCAGTTATGATATTAATATCTCACGGTTAAGACAGGCCACAAATTTTAAAGGAGCTTTTGAAATATCGCTGGCTTATACCAATTTTGTGAAAGAATTAGAACGTATTGCAATCCCTTGTGACAGATATTAATCATGAAACACATTTGCTTCTTAATTACGTTTTTTATTTATGTTTTGTTTAACCTGTCCCAGGCTTACTGCCAGGAAAACATTGAGGACATGAACGCCCGGGAAATGAAGCGATACGGCTTACAAGCAATGAATGCCGGTGACATATACACTGCCGTGGATTATTTATCTGTGTACGCTGAAGAAAAACCTGAAGATGCAAAAATATTATATACCCTGGGTGAGTTGTATTTTCGCGCAAGAAATTATCCAAAAGCCGAAACGTATTATCAAAAAGCATTCCGTGAAAAGAGATATAAATACCCTTCTGCCCAATTCAAAAAAGCCGTTTGCTTAAAAATGCAGGGGAAATATGAAGAAGCACTACGCGAGTTTGAAGTTTTCAAACGATATCAAAACGAAGTTGATGATACAAGGTATTATAATTACAGGCTGGAAACAGAAATTGAAGGCTGCAAAATGGCTCTCAAAGACAGCATAAAATCCAATTACGTGGTTACCAACATGCATGAAATCAATCACAACCACATTGATTTCAATCCCATTCCACGCGGTGAAAACCGACTGATTTATGCATCCCTGCCACTGGATGAGCTTAGGTATTTTGATCCAATGAAGGATACCATTCCTAAACGCTGTTTTTTTCAAGCTGTGAAACAAAGACAGACATGGAAAACAATAGGGGAATTTGGGGATGATATTATCAACTCAAGTGAATATGACACAGGCAACGGCGCATTTTCTCTGGACGGGAATAGCTTTTATTTCACACGATGCAATAAGGGTACAGACAACAACATGATCTGCCATATCTATAAAACAGAAAAGAAAAACAACATCTGGCAGGAACCTCAGCGCTTAAATGACGAAATCAATACTCCCTATGCTACATCAACCATGCCCGCTGTTGGTGTTTCAAGGCTGAATACCGATATGCTGTATTTTGTTTCAGACAGAGAAGGCGGACAGGGTGGCATGGACATCTGGTACACTTATTGGGATCCTCGCCGGGATGCTTATACTTCACCACGAAATTGTGGCAGAAGAATTAATACCATTGCCGATGAAATTACACCTTATTACCATGTGGATTCCCGCACGCTTTTCTTCAGCTCCAACGGCTATCCCAACTATGGTGGTTATGATGTCTTTCGTTCCAGGGGAAATGGTCACAATTTTTCAGATCCTGAAAACCTGGGGAAACCTATAAATTCTGAAGTTGACGATTTGTATTTCTCAAAAGCTGTCGAAGGTTATTTTGGCTATTTTGTCTCTAACAGGCCGGCAGGCAAATCAATCCGGCATTCAACCTGTTGTGATGATATTTACCGGTACATTGACAGTGATTATATCCGCATCTGGCTGACCGGACAAATTTATAGCATTACTGATCTTTCTTTCTATAATAGCATACGTGAAGAATATGAACAAAATCTTACCCTGGATCATGTCAAATATGATTCAAAAGATTCTGCTTCCATGAAATTACTGGATAAATATCCCGTGTCTCTGTTTATGAAAGATCCCGATACGGGAGAGGAAAGTTTTATTATAACAGATTCCACAAATCAGGGCAGGTATTGGTTCAATCTCGAACAAGGTATTGATTATGTGTTAAAAGTGAAAGACTTTAACCGTGACGAAAAGTTTTTTTCGTTATCAACAAAAAACATAACACATGATGATACCATTCATATGGATGCCATCATTATCAATACCTTTCCGACAGAACCACTGATCCTGAAACATGTCTATTATGAATATAATGACTTTCAACTCTCGGAACAAGCGAAAAAAATCATTGACAGTACCATTTACAAGCTGCTCGAAAAACATCCCAAGATCATCATAGAAATAAGTTCCCATACAGATAGCGTTGGCAGCGATGAATACAACTTGACCCTCTCTCAAAAACGGGCAGAATCTGTTGTCAGACACCTGATAGAAAAAGGTATCCCTAAAGACCGGCTAAGAGCAAAAGGATACGGGGAATCCAAGCCAATCGCCCCCAACACTAATCCCGACGGTTCTGATAATCCTGAAGGCCGGGCTAAAAACCGCAGGACAGAATTCCGTATCATCGGTGAACTCGAAGAGTATTCAGATATAATTTACGAAGAATAAATCATTCATAATGATTAATTTTACCGCTTGTGAAAAATTACAGTTTTTAATAATTTAACGTACAACAATTATCTCAGACAACTTAAAAACTTTATTTTTGAACACATGAATAA
Source organism: Bacteroidales bacterium (assembly GCA_049975305.1). Taxonomy (GTDB): domain Bacteria; phylum Bacteroidota; class Bacteroidia; order Bacteroidales; family ML635J-15; genus JAQIBY01. Next base: position 8,830 of record JBNGDT010000104.1, read on the forward strand.
ATTAAACAAATTATCTGATAATTAATTTAAAATACTCATTATGAAAATAACAATGGTATGCACAGGCTATGTTGGCC
>JBNGDT010000105.1:0-8889 GCA_049975305.1 Bacteroidales bacterium
TTTGACAGACTTCTTATAGCAGGAATTAGCTATAAAAATGAATTTAGGTATAACTTTAAGTAATCATATAATATTATTATGCATATAGCAGTAGCCGGGAACATCGGATCAGGAAAAACAACATTAACACGCTTATTGGCTAAGCATTATAAATGGGAACCACATTATGAAGATGTGGATGATAATCCATACCTGACGGATTTTTATGAAAACATGCAACGCTGGTCTTTTAACCTGCAGGTGTTTTTTCTCAACAGCCGTTTCAATCAGATTCTTGAAATACACAAAAGCGGTAAAAACATCATTCAGGACAGGACTATTTATGAAGATGCATACATATTTGCGCCTAACCTCCATAGCATGGGGCTTATGTCCACCAGGGATTTCAATAATTATCAGTCTCTGTTTAAGTTGATGACCAGCCTGATAGATCCGCCTGATCTGTTAATTTACCTGAGATCAAGTGTTCCAAATCTCGTTGATCAGATAGCCAAACGTGGCAGAAAATATGAAACCAACATACGCCTGGATTATTTAAATCGGCTCAATGAACGCTACGAAGCCTGGATATCCGGCTATAAAGACAGCAAATTGCTCATCATAGATGTGGATAACACTGATTTTACTGGCAAAACCGGTGACTTGCGCAATGTTGTCAACAAAATTGATGCTGAAATCCACGGCTTGTTTTGAATGCTCTTCAGATTACCGGCCAATAATTTTTATAATCTCTTTTTTGATGCCGTCCCATCTTATATCATCCATGCTAGTTCCCACCACTTCAATAACATTGGCGCCAAGCAAATTGGCAATATCGCCGGCGTGTTTTAAATCCAGCCCTTCGGATAAACCATACAGAAATCCGGCAGCGAAATTATCACCTGCTCCGGTGGTATCCTTGCATGTTGCCGGACGCCCTTTGACAAGTACTTTTTCATCGCCACGATGTATCAAAGCACCCCTATGGCCAATTTTAACGATAGCAGTATCAACCATTTCGGCAAAAGCTATAACAGCTTCTTCAGGCGATTTTCCCGGGAAAAAACTTTCGGCTTCTTCTTCATTGGCAAAAAGGATATCTACATGATCACGTACAAATGGTTTCAAAAAATCCTTTTCTGCACTTACAATGTTGTATGAAGCCATGTCAATAGCAAGCTGCATTTTTTTCTTTTTGGAAATTTCGGCAGCACGTGTAAGCAAATCATGATTTTGTACCAGATAACCTTCAAGATACAGGATATTGTAAGTTTCAAAGTCTTCATCTTTAAGATCTTCAGGTGTCAGTGCTATTGCCGCTCCCAAATGAGTGGCAAATGTACGTTCTCCATCTTTGCTCACAAATGCAATGGCTGTTCCTGTGGGGATACCGGCACGCATCATGTGAGGTTTCACACCATAATCCATGAGTTCTTTCTCATAAAAATCGCCCAATGTATCATTTCCTACTTTCCCGATAAAACAAGTTTCAACACCAAGTTTGGCAAGACTGCGTATGGTATTGGCAGTAGCGCCTCCGGTTACCTGTTGTTTTTTAAATTTACCTGCAGATTTTAACAATTCCGCACTTTTATCTGCTTCCACAAGTTGCATGCTGCCTTTAGGTAATTTGTTGATATTCAGAAATTCATCTTCTTCGAGGCAGGTCATTATGTCAACCAACGCATTTCCTATTCCAATAATTTTTAACATACCCCTTAATTTTTTTGTCATAATATTTGGTAAAAATAATAAATGGCTGTAAATTTGCAGCCACAAAACCGTATGAGTTTGTTCGGATTTTGTAACACATATTCCTCCTTAGCTCAGTTGGTTTAGAGCACCTGACTGTTAATCAGGGGGTCATAGGTTCAAGTCCTATAGGGGGAGCGTTAAAGCGATTTGCAGAAAGCAATTCGCTTTTTTAGTGCACTTTCCGGCTTAATGGACAAAAAGTAGGCTACAATCTTCTGTATGACATGAAACCCCTAGCCCGCCCTGTTCCCACCTGGTTCGGAAACTTGATTCGGGAAAATAATCAAATTTCCCCAAAGCTAACTGTAAATTTAAAGAGAGTTATATGAGAATACAACAACTCATCAATTGTTTACTGACAGCATTCTCTTATAATATTTTTCTGCCTGTAATGTTTTTTTTTGCATTTTTAATTTTTAAACCAGAATAAGTACATATTTTATTCATTTTATTAGCAACGCATGCAAATAAATCACGTCTATTTAATATAAAGTTTGTTTTTTTTAGAAGAAAAGCGTATTTTGCAAAAAAGAAAATCTCAGCAGATGATTGGGTTAACTTTACAACGGTTACGCATTGTTTTCATGATACTGATTCTTTTCAGTATCTGTTCACTTCGTGCTCACAGTCTAACAAATAGCTCAACAAGCAATTCTGATCATGCTGCTAAAGCCCCTCCCGTTGTATCAGCCACAGCTACTCCTGACAGCATCTGTAATGGCCAACAAAGTACGCTTGAGGCTACCGGAGCAATGGGGACACCTCCTTATACATACATTTGGGATCACTCTTTAGGAGCAGGAAGTACACACATTGTGACACCATCAGTAACCACCACTTATCATGTGACCATTACTGATAGTCTGGGTTTTTCTGATGTTGACTCGGTTACCGTAGTCGTTTTTGATGTGCCTGTACCCAATATAAGTGCCAATCCAAATCCGGTATGCTCCGGCACTGCCTGCTTACTGGAGTCAAATCCTACAGGTGGCACTTCCCCTTACGCTTACGATTGGGACCATGGTTTGGGATACGGTTCTTTACATACCGTTTTCCCTACTTCAGATGAAACATACAACCTTACCGTAACTGATATCAACGGATGTACAGCCACCAGCCAGGTTACGGTTACTGTCAATGATAACCCCACAGCCACAGCTACAGTCAGTGCGAATGACATTTGTGATGGCGAAACGGTGACACTAACAGGGAGTGCCGTAGGCGGACAGCCACCATACATCACATACACATGGGATAACGGATTGGGCGAAGGCATTAGCCACGATGTTTCTCCACATGACACTACCACTTATACCCTCACGGTGTCTGATTCCAACGGTTGTATGGACACCGCACAGGTAGTGGTTAACGTAGCTCCCACTCCATCAGTTTCTGCTACAGCAAGCCCTTCGCCTATATGTGCAAGCGAAAGCACCAACCTTTCTGCAACACCAACCGGAGGAACATCTCCGTATACTTATAATTGGGATAACGGACTTGGAGGCGGAAGCACGCATTTTGTTGCACCGGGCGATACAACAACTTATACGGTCACGTTAACAGATGATAACGGGTGTACTGCTATCGACAGCGTTACCGTTGATGTTTGGGAATTGCCGGTTCCCAATGCTACTGCAACACCCTCAGTGATATGTGAAGATCAGCCTTCAGACCTCAGTGTCACAACCACAGGAGGAGAATCGCCTTACAGTTACTTCTGGGATCATGGACTTGGCGTAGGCGCTGATCATACCGTGTTTCCTTCCGATGACATTACTTATACCGTTACCGTAACCGATGATAACGGTTGTTCAGCAACTGATTCAGTGCCCATAGTTCACCATGATCAGCCCACAGTAACTGCTTCAGCCACGCCCGATACAGTGTGTGCTTTTGAACCGGTTGATCTTACAGCCACAGGAAGCGGAACAACAGGCCCATACAGTTATACATGGGATAATGGCTTAGGTGGCGGACAAAACCATACCGTGTATCCTGCTGGTGATACCACTTATACTGTAACTGTGTATGACGGAAACGGATGTTCAGCAACGGCACAGGTAAGTGTTGTTACAAAGGATCTGCCAGCTCCAAGCCCAACCGCTGACCCAAATCCCATCTGTGACGATGATTGCTCAGACCTTTCTGTAACAGCGAGTGACGGTGTGCCACCATACTCTTTTACCTGGGATAATGGACTGGGAGCAGGAACTGATCACAATGTATGTCCCGGCGTTACAACAACATATACAGTCACTGCAACCGATGCAAACGGATGTTCATCCCAAAACTCCGTTTTGCTTGAAATTTTTGATTTGCCTTTGATTGACCTTACTGCTGATCCAAACCCAATCTGTGGTGCTAACAGTTCCCTCATTACCACCACCCCAACAGGTGGTTATCCCCCGTTTTCTTACTTTTGGGATAATGGTATCGGGAACGTGCAAAATCCCACTGTCAACCCGATAAGTACAACCACATACCACCTTACCGTTACTGACGTCAACGGATGTACTACCACAGACAGCATTACCATTGATGTTTTTGATGCCCCATCAGTAACAGCATCGGCCTCACCCAATCCCATTTGTGAAGGCCAGTCGGTAACATTAACAGCATCCGGAAGCGATGGACTAGCGCCCTATACCTATGAATGGGATAACAGCCTTGGGTTTGGAGATACCATTGTTGCCTCACCAACAGCAACAACCATTTTTACAGTTACCATTACAGATACCAATGGTTGTACAGCCGAAGATCAGGTGTTGGTAGGCGTTTATGATAAGCCGGATTTGACACTCACAGCCGATCCCAATCCCATTTGTGAAAGTGAAATTGTCAACCTGTATGCCAATGTGAATAATGGTTATGCACCTTTTACTATAGCATGGGATCATGGCTTAGGATTTGGTGACCACGTGTTAGATACACCTGCTGCTACTACAACATACCATGCTACTGTCACTGACAACAATGGGTGTCAGGATTCATCAGAGATTACGGTAGTTGTGAATGAAAATCCACTGGCAAATATTTCAGTTACACCCAACCCTGTTTGTGAAGGCGACTATGCAACTTTACAGGCAAGTGGAAGCGGCGGTGTAGCACCTTATGATTATGTCTGGGATCATGGACTTGGTGTTGGCCCTTCACAAACCGTATCCCCGTCTTCAGCCACAACCTATTGTGTTACGGTAACTGATGATAACGGTTGCCAGGGAGATACCTGCATTGATTTGTCTGTGTATCCCTCTCCAACAGTGACCGCCAGTGCTTCAGATTCCACGATATGCCCCGGCGAGTCTGTGAATTTATCTGCCACAGGCGGAGGTACGGTTCCCAGTTATATTTTTATATGGGATAACGGACTGGGCAGCGGAGCCAATCATACCGTATCACCGGCAACAACCACCACCTACACCGTGACTATCCAGGATGGTAACGGCTGTACTACTTCTGATGATGTAACCGTGCAGGTTATCAACATGCCGCCTGCCAATCCCACAGCCACTCCGAATCCCTCATGCAGTGGTGAAGATGTAACCCTGGATATCACGATGACAGGGGGAATACCACCTTATATATATGATTGGGACAATGGACTTGGTTCAGGACAAACCCATGTTGTAAACCCATTTATGACCACAACATATACGGTCACGGTGGAAGATGCAACTGGATGTACCGTTTCAGGTTCTGTTACCGTAGATGTTAATGACCTGCCGCAGACCAACCTGACAGCATCCCCCAATCCCATTTGCGGAATCAGCAACAGCATCCTGTACCCAAATGCTTTTGGAGGTACAGGCCCGTATGTATATGCATGGGACAACGGGCTGGATTCCATTGAAAATCCCGTCATATCACCATCCGTAACCACAGAATACCACCTCACAGTGATTGACAACAACGGCTGTGCCAACACAGACAGCGTTACCGTGAATGTCTATGAAAGTCCGGATGTCTCAGCTTCAGCCAACCCTGTTACCATATGCGAAGGGGATTCATCTGTGCTTACGGCTATCGGTTCAAACGGTACACTACCTTATTCATTCTCGTGGAACAATGGTATCGTCCCCGGCTCCCCCGTAACTGTATTCCCCACAATCACAACCATTTATACCGTTACCGTTACAGACGATAACGGATGTGAAGCTACAGATACCACTATTGTCAATGTACATGAAACACCAAACCTGAGCCTGTCAGCTACACCCTCGGTAATTTGTGAGGGAGAAACAAGCACCCTCCAGGCCACCGTGATAGGTGGAGCGCCTATTTCTTCATATACATGGAACCCACCGCTGGGAGCAGGCAGCAGCCATATTGTTTCACCGGCAACCTCCACATTGTATGAAGTAACTGCAACCGATGTGTATGGATGTTCATCATCCGACCATGCCATTGTCACTGTCAATGAAAACCCGTCAGTGACACTTACCGCCACACCAAATCCGTTATGTTATAATGGTTGCTCATTGCTCGAAGCCAATGTTACCGGGGGCACACCAGGTTACAACTATGGCTGGAATAACGGCCTGCCGGATCAACCATCGCATAACATTTGCATCAACACCCCCGACACCTATGAAGTTACTGTTTCAGACCTGCAGGGTTGTGAAGGATCAGCATCCTTGTTCGTTGATGTTTACCCTGAAATCATCATTACCACCAATGTGCTTACAGAACCCACATGTTATGGCGACAGTGATGCATCATTTGAAATTACTGTATCCGGCGGATCACCAAACTACGATATCACATGGACCAACGGCTCTGACAATGGTTCTTTTCTCAACTCCGGGGGAGGGCCACATGTGGTAAACAACGTGACAGGCGGTAATTACACCGTAAATGTCGTTGATGCCAATGGCTGTCCGGCCGGGCATACTTTTGTTCTTGATCAACCGGATGAACTTGTGTTTACACTCAACAATACCTATCCCATTACATGTAACGGTGATAATGACGGAGCCATTGATTACAACATTTCAGGCGGAACAGAATTGTATGAACTGCAGTGGGAAAATGTCACGAATTCCATTACCGGTACCGTAAGTAACCTTACCGAAGGGAACCATAACCTTACAACGCTTGAAGCAGGCAGTTATGAGATTACCGTTACAGACGACTATAACTGTACAGCCTATGGAACGTTTTCACTCATAGAACCTCCCGTGCTTCAGTTAATTGCTACAGACTCCTCCGATGTCAGTTGCTATAATGGCAGCGATGGCAACATAACGGTCAACATTACCGGCGGTACAGCCAATTATGATTTGTCCTGGGACAATGGATTTGATTCAGGAAGCATGAACAGCCTACCCGGTGGCAGTCATTTCATTCCAGACCTGACATCGGGAACATGGACAATTTCGGTTGAGGATGACCATGGTTGTACAACCAGTACGGTGGTTACACTTGATGAACCGGCCACAGAACTTGTCATAAGCATCGTTGACATTACAGATGCTTCATGCGTCGGTGTGGATGACGGTTCGGCAGAAGTAACGGCAACTGGTGGTGTTCCGGGATATACCTATACATGGGATCATCCCAACGGAAGTGGCACACAGATCACCAATGTCACCGCAGGGGATTATCTTGTCACTGTGCAAGACAGCTGGGAATGTGAAGACACCATTACCGTTACCATAGGCCAGCCCCCAAGCGGATTGTATATAGACCCTGACATCACACCGGTTACCTGCCCGGGCAACAGCGATGGAGAAATTATTCTCAACGCTTCAGGTGGCACACCTCCGTACATCTACACATGGGATCCGCCGGCTTCTACAGGAGACACTGCCAGCAACCTGGCTACCGGGGATTACGATGTCACCATCACTGACCAGGGAACATGTGAACTCCAAACCACCATATTTGTACCCGTTGATCCCAACACATTGACAGCCAGCATTACCGACACAAACCATATTTCCTGTAACGGCGGCAATGACGGAGAAATCACCGTGACAGCGAGCAATGGCTTATTCCCCTACACATACGAGTGGGTTGGGTATCCTGGAGAAACATCCAATACCCTCAGTGGTGTGCCGGCAGGCGATTATGAAGTGATTGTAACCGATGCTTACAATTGTGAGGTGCATGTTTTCCAAACCCTCAACGAACCGCCGCCCCTGGGCTTCACTGTTGACAGCATTACAGATGTTGTATGTGCAGGTGAGGCAACCGGCAGCATATATACCACACCACAAGGCGGAACCCCATCTTATTATTACACATGGGAAAACTCATCAGGTGATAACCAGGGTGTAAGTGGAGATGACCTGACCAATGTTGTTTCCGGGACATATTATTTCAGTATAACAGACATTAACGGCTGTGGCCCTGCAACGGGAAGCGCTACCATTGACGCCCCTGCCAATCCCCTTACCGTTAACATTACCATTGATAACCTGCCTTCCTGCCCGGGCGACAACGACGGAAGCATCACCGCCAATCCTTCAGGCGGCACACCACCCTATATTGATTTTCAATGGGGGCCACCCATTTCTGGAGTCACATCCCAAAGCCCCTCCAACCTAACAGAAGGAACATATTGCGTAACCGTAACCGATTCAGAAGGCTGTACGGCAGAAAATTGTATCGTGCTCAACGATCCCGATTCCATACAGATTGATATTTTAGCTTACGATGTGCTCTGTTATGGAGATTGCAACGGTTACGCTGTGGCACAAGTAACCGGTGGTGCGCCAACTTACACCTATCACTGGGAAGATGGTTTAGGCAATACCGTATCAGCCAGTGATACCGCTCTTAATTTATGCGCAGAGAATTATTACTTAACCGTCACAGACAGTCACGGGTGTGTAGCAGTGGCCAGCACCACCATAGGCGAAGCTTTTGTATTAACAGGCAACATCACAAGTACCGATGTCAGCACCTGGGGCAACAACGATGGTTCGGCAACAGCCAATCCTTCAGGCGGCACACCATCATACAGCTACGAATGGGAAGATGATAACAACCCGGGAACCATTATATCTACCAATCAAACCATAAATAATTTATACGCAGGCACTTACAACCTTACCATTACCGATGACAACGGATGTACATGGGAGGGGTCTGTTTATATTTCAGAACCCAATGAGCCTTTGTTCGGGGATATCATTACACATCAAGATGTGC
>JBNGDT010000106.1:0-8881 GCA_049975305.1 Bacteroidales bacterium
ACAAAGGGTTTGTAAGCATTGGCTGTGCTCCCTGTACGCGCGCTGTTCAACCAGGCGATGATTTTCGCTCAGGCCGTTGGTGGTGGGAACACAATGAAGCCAAGGAATGCGGCCTACACATTAAAGAATAAGGGATGTTTATTTATTTGGGCGTGCCCCTTAATTGTTTTGCTTCTCGCTCTTCTCGCTAAGCGAATCTAAGCGAGAAGCAAAACAATTAAGGGTCGGCCTTTGCCTCCAAGCTGCTTTGCACCGGCTTGTGCCTGATACGCTGCCACAAGATTTTCCGTTGGTCACTTTGTGGCAGTTCAGGCACAACAGCCATTGCTTCAGCAGGCTTTCCGGTGCCGTCCTCACGCGAACGGATAAAATAATTAGAAACCTGATTTATTCTTGTTCAATTGGTAAAAAGTCTTGCTTGCGCTTGAAAATGTCCCCAAACAAACGTTCTTTTTTGACGGTAAAATAAACACCGGGATTTTGAGATGAATGTATGGTATAATCGCCGCAACTTACACATTCTTCCCATGCTTTCAATACAATATCATCCATATTATTGCCAGATATACTAACAACAAACTGCGGTTCGGAATCGGCTTCGGCTTCAAAATCATCAGCAAAGCGAAACGAACTTTTGCTTTTCAGTGCATTCACATATTTGTCCACGGCAGCCTGGTCTGCTTTAGTATCGTCAATCATCCAGACACTGTCCTGCATGTGAAGCACAAAACTGCTGTCGGCAGGGTATTCACAGGCAACATGTCGAATTGAAGAAGGGGTGGTTTCAATGAGCGTTCCGTTACGCCAACGGTTGAAAGGCTTGTTAAAATGCATGGAAATAAAACCACTAACAGCATACACCTTGTCCTTACCTTCCGGCCGGACGTATGTACTGCCACTGATTGAACTGCTACCCTGTTGCCTTCTGTATCCACGTTGGTTGTATTGAAATCTCCCAAGGTACAAATCCAGCATTTTATCCTTCCCTGGTGCAAAAAGCTCAACACGCGTGGCCATGGTATCGGTAACACCATAGTCACCCCAGGCTTGTTTATCGTTGGCAACCAATTGTTCCACCTCTGCCCTGCTCAACACAGATATAGCCTCTTCAACCACATTTTCCTGCGTAGGGCTTTTGATGTCACCATTGTCAACCATCCAGTTTTCATTTTCTTTTGTCAGTATGACTTTTTTATCACCCGGCTGGCGTGTTACCACAATGCGCTCAACTGCAGCACTATCCACCTGGATGATATCTGCTCGGAAACTTCTGGCTTTGCGTCCCTTATTTTTTAGCAAAATGGAAACAACAAAAATCGCAAGCAAGGCAGCAAAGACAACAATTAATACGCAAGTATTGTTTTTCTTATTCATAGCTTTCCTCCATTCGTTTTACACGTTTTCTATTGTTTATTTGCATCCTGACAAGGCCATACCCAACCAATATAATCACGGGCAACAGGAAATTCAGGTATTTCAAAAAAGTCTTTTTTCCATCTTTCAATTCATCTAATGGCCTGTAATCTACACCTTTTGTACGCAATGCTATGAGTCCGGTATCATCATTCAGCCAGTCAACAGCATTGACCATCAAATTCAGGTTGCCTTGTTGCATTTGGCGACGCTGGTAATTCCTGTCATTAACAGGAAAATCACCATCTGCAATCAGCAATATTTTATAGGGATTGCCCGTGTTGCTGGTATCACTCAATACTCCACCAAGGATTTGCTTGTCCATCAAAAAATCTTTTTTCTGCCATTGTTTGTTGACATCAAAACGCGTGGGAGTGCTGGCGGTTCCTGAATTTTTCGACGAATACAACAAAGGCGTAAAAGCAGATGAGTCCTGACCTACATAATGCACAGGACTGATAAATTTGAATATCACATTTTCAATCCCTTTGGTTACAGGATGGTCTGCAAAATTAGTAACCACCGGGATATAGGGAAATTTTACGTTGGTAGCAAATTGAAACATCCCTTGTTGCCTTTGTACCCTTATGTTACCAGCCTGTGCGTCGGTTACAAATTGTTTTTTTACTTCCAGACCTTTATTTGCAAGCCATTTTTCCAATCCTGTATTCACCACGCTCCCCATAAGTGTTTCCATATCTGCATCCACCCTGTTGAGTGCGATAAACAAATTGCCTCCCCGTTCAAGAAATTCATCCAGCTGCCTTAGGTGGGCATCGGGAAAACTATCGGTAGGACGTATAATGGCAACTGTCCTGAAACGCCCAGGAATAGGCTGCCCTGGATTTATCTTATAGGTTTGCACATTGTTAAGCACCTGCAATTCGCTGACTGCTTGATACATTTTTTTCAATTCCGGTTCGCCATGTCCCTGCAAAATTGCCACCCCTGGTTTTTCAGAAACCGACATTTTCTTGATGGATGTGGACAATGCATATTCTATCGGCACTTGCGGGTCTAAAAATGGAATAACCTCTTTCTGGTCACCATATTTCAAAATAGCCCCCATGTATGCTTTTTGCTGTTTTACCTGATCCTTCTCCCTGACATTGATCATAACAGGCTGGATACCTGCCTCCTGCGCTTTCTTTTCGAGTTCCTCATTTTTTGTGGGATTCAGGAATTCATACATGACATTGTTGCCACTCAACCTGTTGTATTCAATGAGGTATTCTTCAAACAAATCCCGGTTTTTTTTGATGTTTGGAGGCAAATTCTCACTGAAATATGCCGTCACAGACAAAGGCTGATCCAGTGAATCCAGAATATTTCTAGTGGCATCACTCAAAGAGTACCGGTTATCTTCTGTAAAATCAATCCTGAAATACCACTGCTCTGAAATGAGATTCAGAACAATCACAATCCCAATCAATAAAACTATATGTACACCTGTTCTTTTCATGTTAAGACCTCCTCGGATGTTTAACGTTTTTTAAGTGAAATTTCAGCAAATGCCAGTCCCAGGAATGTCAGGGACAAAAAATAGATGATGTCCTTGCTGTCAACCACACCTCGTGACATGGATTCAAAATGTGTTTGTAGCGACAAAGTGTGAAGTATTTCCCCTATCACACCCGTGGCTCCGGATGCAAGCACATCAAAAATAATTTGAAAGAACAACCCGATAAACAAAGCTGTCAGGTAAGCCACTATCTGGTTTGAAGTCAGGCTACTGGCAAACAAACCAATCCCGATGTAAGCCATACTCATCAATACCAGTACAAGGTAGCCTGTAATGGTTGACCCGTTTTCCAGGTTCCCAATACCCGACACGGAAAGGGGGTATATTATGGTCAACACTAAGGCAATAAGAATGAGAATCAGCGTGGCCAAAAACTTCCCGACAATGACATCCCTGTCAGTGACATTCTTTGTTAACAACAGTTCAAGTGTTCCGCTACGTTTTTCTTCAGCCAGCATTTTCATGGTAATGGCAGGAATAAAGAAAAACAATGTCCAGAATGCCACCTTAAAAAACACTTCTAAGCTGGCCTGGTTCATCATAAACACATCGCTGCCATAAATCCACGTAAAAAATCCGCTAAAGCCCAAAAATAACCCCATGATTATATAGGCCATCAACGAATTAAAAAATACACCAAGTTCACGTTTTGTTATTATCCAAATTGCTCTCATAACTTATCAGTTCATTGTTAGGTTTCTGAAAATATCTTCAAGTTTGGTTTCTTTCGGTATCATTTCAGTGATTACCCAGTTGTTTTTCACACACATAGAAAAGACATCACGGGCTGCTGATTGTTCAGGCCTGAATTGCACTGTAAATATCTGCTTACTGCGTGTAGCATAATCAGCATCGTCAACAGAAGATAAGCCATTTAATGCCTGTAGCACAATATCAGGGTCATCCGCATCTTCAATCTTTACTCTTATAGTTTCCTTCCCCTGTCCTTTTTGACGCAAGGTATCTGAAGTATCATCAGCTACGATTTTTCCTTTGTGGATAATCAATATTCTATCGCATATTGCTTCTACTTCAGGTAAAATATGGGTACTTAACAATACGGTTTTTTCCTTACCCAGGTCGCGGATAAGCTTTCTGATTTCAACAATTTGGTTTGGATCCAATCCGGTTGTCGGTTCATCAAGAATCAAAATCTCAGGGTCATGAATCATTGCCTGCGCCAGTCCGACACGTTGCTGATATCCTTTGGACAATTCCCCTATTTTTTTGTGCTTTTCGGCATTCAATCCACACACTTTAATCATTTCTCTAACACGGCCGGGGATATCTTCACTGTTTACATTTTGCAAACCTGCAGAAAACTCCAGGTATTCAATAACAGGCATTTCCGGATACAAGGGGTTGTTTTCCGGCAGGTATCCAATGTGTTTTTTTGTCAGTTCTGATTGTTCAAGCACATCATAGTCACCAACTTTTATGCTGCCTGCATCCATACCCAGGTATCCGGTTATCATTTTCATCACCGTGGTTTTTCCTGCACCGTTAGGCCCCAAAAAACCCAGTATCTCACCTGTATGGACATGAAAGGAAATATCATCAACAGCTTTTTGATAACCATAACTTTTTGAAAGGTTTTCAATTTGTATATCCATATAAAAGCAGTTTTATGTAATTATAGACATTTTATTTTGCTATTTTGCTAATTTCTCCCTTTACAAATTGTATACCATGCCCCAAACATAATGAATTTTTGACATGCAACATTGAATTTTTTTCACATTTTATGACAATATTTCGCTCCATTCATTTTTTTTCAACATCATAACTTTAAGCGCTTCATTACTACATCAATAATTCACAGCAAAATAAAAACTATAAATTTCACAGAGGTGGCTGTTGCTTAAAACAATACAATACTGAACAGGGCTAATGATATTAAAATATAATTTATGAATAATTGAGATAGAGAAATGAATACAACCGATCTGGGAGTTAAATTATTTTGATGTTACCCCAAGAAACAGTTCAATATTTTTTCGTTTATTCTGACAGTATTTTTAACTTTGTAATCATCCTAAAATTTAAACCTAATATATTGCTATGACTATAGTTGAGAAAATTATTGCAAACCACTCTGACCGGAAAAAAGTAAAACCCGGAGACATTGTTGATATCTCCATTGACGCTCGTGTAGCAAGGGATTTCGGGGGTGCCAATGTAGTACAGAATCTGAAAAACAATAAACTTGGCGTTGATGATCCTGAAAAAACCTTTTTTACCTTTGATCTGATACCTGCTGGCTCAGACCAAAAGTATGCCAACAATCAGCACAAATGCCGTTTGTTTGCACGTAAACACGGAATTACAGTACATGACGTTACGGATGGCATAGGAACACACCTGGCCATTGATGAAGGTTTGGTTTATCCCGGTAGCACCTTTGTTTCCACTGACTCACACGCTAATATTATGGGTGCTGTGGGTGCTTTTGGACAAGGCATGGGTGATCAGGACATTGCTGCAGCCTGGGCACATGGTTCCGTATGGTTTAAAGTGCCGAAATCTGCCAAATTAATTTTCACAGGCAAAAAACCGGAGAACGTCACTGCCAAAGACATTGTGCTCAACCTACTTTCTAAATTCGGTGCCAGCACATTGCTGGGATATTCCGTTGAAATGTATGGCGAAGCCATAAATAACCTAAAATTAAGTGATCGTATTACCATCGCCTCAATGGGAACGGAAATGGGGGCCATCATTGTTATGTTCCCGCCCAACAAAGAAGTGATTGAAAAAACAAGTAAAGCCACAGGCCGCAATATAGAACCTGTGTATGCTGATGATAATGCACATTATGATTTGATTGAAGAAGTGGACATTAGCAAATTTGTACCAATGGTTTCACGTCCGGGAAAACCGCACGACAGCGTACCCATTGATCCTGGGCAAAAAATTAAAATTGATTCTGCATTTATTGGTTCATGTACAAATGGACGGATTGAAGATCTGCGCATGGCTGCTGACATTTTAAAAGACCGGAAAGTAGCCCCCGGCGTTGTCTTAAAAATTGTGCCTGCCACTGATGATATCTGGCAACAAGCCCTTGAAGAAGGCATCATTAAAATTTTTAAGGATGCAGGTGCATTGGTATCCAATGCTGGTTGTGGTGGCTGTGCCAACGGACATGTAGGCCAAAACGGCGAAGGCGAAGTCACCATCAGCACCGGCAACCGTAATTTTCCTGGAAAACAAGGAAAAGGTAGCGTATATCTGGCGGCCCCTGCCAATGTTGCAGCTTCATCGGTAGCCGGATACATCACCACACCATGGGAAATACCAGAAAAACCAATGGTTTTCGAAACCGGCACAGCTGAACAATCAGAAAAATCAACAACAGCATCCAAAAAAGAAACAACCTATGATAACCCTACAGTGGTGGAAGGTCGTACATGGTTTATTCAGGAAGATAACATTGATACGGATATGATTTTCCATAACCGTTACCTGTCCATCACCGACATCAATGAAATGGGACAATATGCCCTGGATAACCTCGAAGGTTATGAAGATTTTGCCGAAAAAGCAAATCCGGGAGACATCATCGTTACACAGAAAAATTTTGGTTCCGGCAGTTCACGGCAGCAAGCTGTAGATTGCTTCAAAGTACTTGGTATCAATGCCATTCTGGCTGAATCCTTCGGGGCCATTTATGAACGTAACGCTATCAATGCAGCCATGCCTGTAATGCAATATGAAAACCTTGACGGACTGAAACTGGAAAATGGCGACCTCCTGCGGATTAATTTTGAAACCGGAGTGGTAGAAAACCTAGATAAAAACACGAAAATTCAGGCAAAACCATTCAGCAATGTTCAGATGGATATTTACCAACGTGGTGGAATTTTTAAGTAATTAACTTATAATTATAACAGGTTCAAGGTTTGAACCTAAAACCTCGAAAAATATGGGACAAACATTTGTAGAAAAAATATTGGATGCTAAAACAGGAAGCATCGTTTTTAGGAAGCCGGATATTGTGCTTACGCATGATAACACTGCAAGCATAAAGAAAACATTTGAAAAAATGGGTGGCAAAAAACTGGCCAACCCGGATCAATCACTTATCGTGCTGGACCACAACGCTCCGCCAACCAATGCGGACCTGGCCACACAATATCAGACCATTCGTGACTTTGCCAAAGATCAAAACATTGAAAAATTTTACGATGTGGGCAATGGCATTTGTCATCAAATCATGGCCGACCATGCCAAACCGGGGATGATCATTGTGGGAAGTGACAGTCACACATGTACGGCAGGTGCATTTAATACGCTTTCCGCAGGCATTGACCGTACCGAATCTGCAGGCATCTGGAAAAAAGGTGAAACATGGTTCCGTGTACCTGAAAGCATAAAAATCACCATTCACGGGAAATTGCCTGAAGGTGTTTATGCCAAAGACTTATCGCTTTATATCATAGGCATGATAGGTTCTGCAGGAGCCAATTACAACAGCATTGAATACCATGGCGATGGGGTTAAAACACTTACAATGCCCCAACGCATGACCCTTGCCAACCTGGCATCGGAAATGGGTGCAAAAAATGCTGTCTTTCCACCAGACGAAATACTTGCAGCATATTACGGTAAGGATAGTATTGATGGGGTGTGGGCAGATGATGATGCAACCTACATCAAGGAAATTGACATAAACTTGTCGGAATTGTATCCTCTAATTGCAGCACCTCACCATGTTGACAATGTCAAAGCCCTGTCCGAAGTGGAAGGACTTAAAATCCATCAGGGATTGATCGGGACCTGCACAAACGGCCGCTATGAAGACCTTGAAATCGCTGCTGAAATATTGAAGGGCAACAAAGTCAAAAATGGCTTTCAGTTGCTCATCATCCCTGCCAGCAAAGAAATATACATGCAGGCTATGGAGTCCGGGGTATTAAAAATCCTGATGGAAGCGGGTGCCAATGTACTGTCAACATCTTGTGGCCCGTGCCTGGGTACAGGACAGGGAATCCCTGCCGATGGGTACAGGGTTTTATCTACAGCCAACCGCAATTTCAAAGGACGCATGGGCAATAAAAACGCTGAAATTTACCTTGCTTCACCTGCTACCGTGGCAAAATCGGCCATGAAAGGAAAAATTACAGACCCCCGCCCCCATCCGGGAAAAGAAACCTGGCCACATCAACAGGAACAATCATCCATGGTAGATATCCCCGAAGGCGAAAACCGGAAGCTGGGAAACGTCTGGAATTATACAGACATCGACAATTTAAACACAGATCAAATGTTTGCCGGCAATCTGACATATAACATCCTTAGCAGTGATGCAAAAGCCATCGCTCCTCACCTTTTCGAAGGTTTTGATCCAAACTTTGCAAAAAACGTCAAAGCAGGTGATATGATAATGGCCAGGCATAATTTTGGCTGTGGCTCTTCACGTGAACATCCGGCTGTAGGATTGGCTCATGCAGGTGTTAAAGCTGTTATTGTTAAATCCGTAAACCGTATTTTCTACCGCAGTTCTGTTAACCAGGGATTGCTCCTGATAGTACACCCGGAAGCGGTTGATGCTTACCAACCTGGTGATAATGTTACTATTGATGTTGAAAACGGGAAAATCAATGTTGGTTCAAAATCCTTTGATATTGCACCTTTACCGGACAAATTGAAAGAAATCATAGACAACAAAGGGCTGGTTAATTGGATAAAAAATCAATAACTCAGCTTTTTTTAGTGATTGAACTACTACAATAAAAACACTTTTATTAGTATTATTCGTGAGCTTTGATTTGCCTCAAAAGTAGTAATAATAACAGTTGCAACGGCTTTTAACTTTAATTTTGCCCATTAACCCGTATAATTATTATATATTTTGAGTTTCTTAGCCGTGTTTTAAAAAATCTTTTTTTCTAAGTACATGACAAAATTTTTGTAATTAGTTGAATATTAGGCTCAACATTGCAT
>JBNGDT010000107.1:0-8862 GCA_049975305.1 Bacteroidales bacterium
ATCCTGGGATATCTCAGAAGAGACATGGAAATTACCCACTCCGCCGGTGAATCCGTCCGGTTTGCCTGGTGGCAGTGCTTTGATGTTGAAATTTACCGGGGGGCTTGTCAGTGTTTTTTCCACATTTTCATAATGGTCGAAAAAAGAATCGAATATGCTGCGTGATTGTCCTCCTGATACGCGTTCACGTATGACAATGTTGTATTGCCCGCCTTTGGTTGTTAATTTACCTGTCTGTTGCGGATACAATATCCATGATGCCAGTTCGGCTACCCAATAATTTTTTCCGTTGTAATTTTTGGTTTTCAATTGGATTTGATCTGGCATGTTGAAATCCTCACTCCAGAATCCGTTGAATTCCGGAAAACTGATGTCTCGAAAACCAGCCAGGTTTCTGTCAGGCAGATATAGTTTCAAACAGGCGTATATGGGTTCCCCCTGGTAAGCTGTGGTTTTATTTACATGCACGTGGGCAAACGGTTTTTCTCCTTTTGATAAGGTACTTCTTGCTGGTTGTTGCCTGTCTGTGTTAGTGCCCTGTTGTGTTTGCCGGTTGGCGGATTCAACAACATTGATGGTCAGTTTGTTGGATGAGTATGTTTTTCCGTCAATGTTTACGGTAGCAGGAGGCAGTTCATACGTGCCTGACTCGGGTGCTTTTACCACATAGGTGTATCGAAATGTGTAGGAATGGCTTACATCACCGTTTATAATGCGTGTGCTTGAGCTTGTTTGTTGCGATGGGCCACTCAAAACAATAAATGGAGACATGTCAGGCAGTTTAAGGTTTTTGCCTTTTTTGTTCATCTCATATTGCAGGTAAAAATTTTCACCCACTTCCACAACGGATTTAGCTTTGGCCTCAAATTTTACGTTTTCCTGTGCTTGTAAACCAAACACTGCCAAAACAAACAGGATAATGAGAATACCTGGTTTTTTCATTTCAACATTATTATATGCCTCACAAAATTAGTGATTTCATAATAAATAACAAATAAATAACAAGCATCTATGATGCTATCAACACACCTAAACGAAACGGTTTTGTTAATATTTTGAGTTTTGCTTAAAAATATCTTAAAAAGACGCCTGTTAGCACACACTGAAGAACAATTTTCGTAACAACTCAGTGTTAAAATTAAAAAAACTTAACTTTTCAGACGCATTTGATTTCATTGCGAAGATGGAGACCTGCCTGCCAGCAGGCAGGGGCGCTAAGAAATGTCAATAGCGAGAAGGTAAGGTAGGGCGATGGAAAGAAAATGATAAGGAAAAAATAAGGACACATAAAAAACGAAAGCGCGATAGCGTGATGAAAGGTGTGATGTGGGTAAAACTGTTCGCATAGAGACAGTTAGCATCGGTTAGCACTGGTTAAAAACGGTTGCGATATGTCGTGTTTCTTAAAAAATCGACTGTTCACAAGTAACCGGTTTTAACCATTATTTACCATTGTTAACCGTTCAGTTTACAAATTTAAACCTTTGCGACTTTGCGGTGAGGAGCTACTTTTGCTGACACTGATTAGTTACCGATTTTTCAATCAAAAATCATTTTGTATTTTTATGACAAAATCAAACACGTGAAAAAAATACGACAACTCATCATATCGCATTTCGGGGAAGCCCCTGCCGATATCAACCCTTTGCCACGTTCCGGGTCAGACAGACGTTATTTCCGGTTTGAAATCAATGGTCATTCATTTCTGGCTGCAACCAATCCCAACATGCAGGAAAACATGGCATTCATTGAAATGAGCAGGTATTTCAGAAATGAAGGGATACGGGTACCTGAATTGTATGCTGTGTCAGAAGACAAAACCATTTACCTGTTGCAGGATTTGGGTGACAGAACCCTTTTTCAGCACCTTACAGATAAACGGGGGGATAATTATATTCATCCCGGGACCATGGATTATTACAAAAAAGCACTCCGGCAACTGGCACACATGCAGACAACCGCAGCAGCATCTTATGATTACACTTACACATGGCCGGTGAAAAAGTTCAGTAAGCAGGCAATTCTGTGGGATTTGAATTATTTTAAATATTATTACGCTAAGTTGCTCAATGTTGCTTTTGATGAATATGCTCTGGAAAATGATTTTCATGCCCTGTCAGAGTTTTTGTTGCAGGCACCTGCCAATTATTTCATGTACAGGGATTTTCAGTCCCGCAACATCATGATATATGAAAACGAGGTGTGGTTCATTGATTACCAGGGTGGCCGGCAGGGGGCTTTACAATATGATGTGGCATCTTTGCTTTGGCAGGCTCGTGCCAGACTACCCGGCAAAATAAAGGATGAACTGCTGTCAACGTATCTGGAAGCACTTTCAAAACACATCCGGCTGCCTGAGATTGACAAGGGTTTTATGCATTATTACCATGCGTTTGTGCTTATGCGTGTTTTGCAAACCCTGGGTGCTTACGGGTACCGGGGACTGCATCAACAAAAAAGGCATTTTGTACTCAGTTTACCATGGGCATTGGAAAACCTGAAAACCATCCGTTCTCAGTTTGATGTTGTTTGTGCTTATCCAGAGCTGGAAAAACTTATTGATAAACTGTTGTCGGAAGAACACAAACCCTTTTCACAACAGGCACAACAAGCAGGTAAGTTTCATTTGGAAGTTCAGTCTTTTTCCTATAAGTATGGTGTGCCCAAAGATACATCGGGCCATGGGGGAGGGCATGTGTTTGATTGCAGAGCCATACACAATCCAGGCCGGTATAATGAATACAGGCAACTTACAGGCAAAGACAAACCGGTGAAGATATTCCTGGATGAAACTCCGGCCATGCAGGCTTTTTTGAATCATACACAGTGGATTGTCAGCCAGTCGGTGGAAGCATATCTGAAACGTGGTTTTGATTATTTGTCGGTGTCGTTTGGCTGTACCGGCGGGCAACACAGGTCAGTATATGCCGCTGAGCGCATGGCAAAGTACCTTAAAAACAAGTATGACCTGGATGTTGTTGTTCGTCACAGGGAACTGGAAAAAATGGGAACTTCTCAATAACAACCTGGTAAAAGCTATTTTGTTTAATTAATAGAATAATAGAACGACGAATGAAGAATAACGAAGTAAAATCCCCGATGCGACTTTATTTTCTTTTATTTCAAAATCCGTTTTTCAAATGTTCAAATAATACTACCAAACTATTGATAACTTACAAAAAATGAAATCTTGAATCTGCCATACAAATTCTGAATATATGAAAGCAATGATTTTTGCTGCGGGGTGGGGCACACGGTTGCAGCCACTGACAAATAACAAACCAAAAGCCCTTGTGGAAATACATGGGAAACCCATGCTTGGTCATTTGATACATAAGCTTGCACGTTATGGTATTACGGATTTTGTGGTGAATGTGCATCACTTTGCTGACCAGGTAGAAAGCTATTTATCGACACCGGAATTTGATGCATATCCAATTTGTATCTCTGATGAGCGGGAACAATTGTTGGATACGGGTGGCGGACTGCAGAAAGCAAGGCCTTTATTGCGGGATGATGAACCGGTATTGGTACACAATGTGGATGTATGGCATGATATTGATATACCGTATTTGCTTGATTATCATAACACAAGGTCTTCGTTGGCAACCCTGGCGGTAAGTAACCGTAAAACCAGCCGGTATTTGTTGTTTGATAAGCACAAGCGATTGACAGGCTGGAAAAACAGAAAAACAGGTGAGCTCAGGATGAGCCATCCTGACGTGCTTGTGTCTATGCAACTGGCTTTTTCTGGTATTCAGGTATTATCTCAGGATTTTCTGGATATGATGGAAGGCAAAGGTAAATTTTCAATCATTGAAACTTATCTAAATCTGGCTAAGGATTATGATATCCACGGGTGGGAACATGACCCGTTGTTGTGGCTTGATGTGGGAAAGCCGGAGTCTATAAGAAAAGCAAACTCTGATTGGTGATTTCAATCTACTTATCCCCTGACTCAAAGAGTGAGGCAATCACTTTTGGTGGTATGGGTGTTTTTGCGCAAGGGGGGGGAACCGGAAAGCCTGTGCTGCTGCATACCGTGTTATCCTGCTTGCCGGTAAGAGTGACAGGCGAAACTCCTTGCCGGCAATTTTGCAGGTGCCGGTATGCAGCGGTGCAGCTTGCAGGCGTACACCGACCCCGCTGATTTATTCGCTTTGCGACTTGGAGTCGCTAAGCGAATAAATCAGCGGGGATGCGCCCGTATTATTGTTTTCCGCTTGTGTTTTCAATCAACACATTGACAATGGATTCGCGGCTGACAGGTTTGGCAAGGTAATCGTCAAAACCAGCCTGTATTATTTGTTGTTTGTCATTGTTTTGGGCATACGCTGTTAGTGCAATGATAGGCAGGTTGGGATTAAGTTCCCTGATTTTGTTCATGGATTCGTACCCGTTGAGTACCGGCATTTTTAAATCCATCAGCACAGCATCAAAATCTTCCTGTTGCACATATTTCACTGCTTCTTCACCGTTGCATGCATGAACACATTCAACTTTGTATTTTTTTAGCGATTCACGGATATAAATATAATTGTCAATGATGTCTTCGGCGATCAGGATGCGTTTTCCCCGCAATTTTTGTAAGTCGTCCATGTGTTTGACATCCGCAGTGGTTTCTGTTTTCATGATTTCAGTGGGTTGTATGGTAAAAAAGAAGGTGCTGCCTTTGCCTGGTGCAGATTTTACATGGATGTCTCCTTTTAACATGTTTACATAGGCACGTGCAATGGATAAGCCAAGGCCGCTGCCAAAATTGGCAGTGGTATCTTTGTGGCTGATCTGAACAAAGCGATCAAATATTAAATTCAGTTTGTTTTCAGGAATGCCATAGCCCGTATCACTGACAAAAAATTCAAGGTATGCATTGTTGCGATTATACCCGAATTCTATTTTCCCTTGTTCTGTGTTTTTAAATGCATTGTCCAGCAGGTTTGTGAGTATTTGTTTGAGTTTGCTTTCATCCGTTTGAATCCAGAAATCATTTTGCTCAGGTAAGACAAGGGTGAAATCCAGGTTTTTGTTTTCTGCTTTCTTGTCAAACAGTTGTTTCATGTCGTACAGAAGAGCATGCAATCTGACTTTCTTGTTTTTAATTTTAATCTGACCGGCTTCAATTTTTGACATGTTAATCATGTCTTCCACAATGGAGAGTAGTTGAGCAGATGATTTTTGGATTATCTCCATGTGTTCTTTCCTGGGATCACTATCATCGGTATCTACCAGCATGAGTTCTGAGAAACCCATGATGCTGTTGAGAGGGGTACGGATTTCATGGTTGAGGTTAGACAGAAAAGCCGTTTTTAGTTTATTGGATTCTTCGGCTTTTTCTTTGGCATGTTTTAAATTTTTTTCAGCCAGTTTTCGCTGGTGAAGTTCGAGCCTCAAGTCCAGGGTTTTACGCAGTACACGTTGCCTGAGGCTATACACCCAAATTAATACAAGCACAAGCAGGCCGGCTAATATAAAAATGGCTGGCAACAACCATTTTCTTAAAAAGACGACAAAATCCGGTTCACTGTAAGCAGAATACCATGCTTCATAGATTTTATCATATTCGCCGTTTTGTTCCAGCATCAGCAATCCTTCGTTGAGCAAAGAACGGATGTGTCTATTGTCTTTTGTTGTGGCAAAACAATAATCAAGCAGGGGAAACGGGATGTCGAGATAGGTTATCCCTGATATGTTATGTTTCTGGATGATGTAAGTTCCCTGAATTTTTGGGCAAATAACCGCATCACCCTTACCTTCTTCAAGGTTTTTTATGGCTTCTGCATAATTATTAAATTTCTTCAAGTTGCCGGTGATGTGAAACTCCATTAAAAATTCAAAACTTATGTCGCCTTTGACCACAAGAATGGTTTTGTCTTTTATGTCCTCAAAGCCACTGATGTCAGAATCGTGACGAATAAACAATGCCTGTGATACTTTATTATACGGTGTGCTGAATGCATATTTTTCTTTCCGCTTGTCCGAAAGGAACATGGAGGTAATGTAATCTTTTGAACCGTATTGCAAAGAGTCAACAACCTGGTGCCAGGGAATCAAATCAATGGTGTAATTGTAATTGAGGGTTTCTGCGAGTTTTTCGAAAACGGTAACATTAAATCCGGCTGGCTTGCCTTGTTGGTTGATAAATTCAAAGGGCGGATAATTCTCGTCTCCCAGGTAATGCAAGGTGTCAGAAGGTGATGATACGGCCGTTCCCGGTTTGATGGTAATAAGCAATCCAAGAAGAAAAATCAGGAGGATGTTATATGATGTTTTCATTTTCTAGTCGTTTAATAAAATATAAATGTACCCAAATGTAATGAAATATTATCATTTAGCCAGTGTTTTTATATGAAGTTTACCATCGGTGCGATCAACATGAAATATTACGGTGTTTAAAACACTGCTGTCTGATGGCAATGTTTTCTGTTTGAGAATTCTTTTTGCCGGCCCCTTAAAATGGCCTGCCGGTGCAGTAAGGCCCAGGGTGGCATGTTGACCTTCACTGTTGCCCTTGCCACTGACATGAAGCAGAAAATCACTTGTCCGGATGGTGGTTTGTTCAATCAGGAACGTATCTTCTCCAAAAGAATATGGCAGCGTGAATGCATTGATTGTTCCTTTTTCCGGTGGCAGTATCAGGTTTTTGCTGATGAGAGGAACCCGGCTTTTGTCTTCAATCTGTAACCCGGGTGAAGATAAGCTGCCTGAATAATTGCCAGGTGATGTTTGTTGCATCGATACATCAATTGGCCCACGGATGTTGCCACATACCCCTGAATGAATGGTCATGTCAAAGGCATTATCCGACACATTTATCTGAAGGGTATTGTCTTTTGCCACTAAAACAGAATCATGGTACAAGCTATCTGATTGCCATGACAGGGACATGTTTTTGTTTTCCAGAACATTGGTCCTTATATATTCTATTCCATTATCCGGCAATGAAATTCGGGGTGATGTTTTTTTTCCGGGAATGTAAAAACCGCGGGTGTATATATCTACATCAAATTTGGCATTTGCATCATGGAACATGTGATTAAACCACCCTGATATCTGAATGTTAGCTGACGCATCTTGTTTGCTGTTGGTCAATATCCATTCGCTGCCTGTATTGCCTGCATGATGTATGAGATAATGCGATTTTTGGTTATGTTTCCATTGAATATTGGCTTTGGAATCCCCGGATATGTAAGGTTTTGTGTTGCCATAAGAGGCATATTCATACTCAGCAACCAGATTACCCTGCAAGCCAGGAACATTGAAAATGTTAAAGTCAGCCAGATTCATATTTGCCCGGTGCCGGAATATATGAAACATGGTATCGGTAGTGTTTTTATGTTCGGTTTCCATGTGCATGTAGTATGGGTAATTTTTCACATTCAGGGTAAAAAGCCATGCTGATGATATATTTTTCAATGTTGTGTTATGCTTTTTGTCCATTTGAATGATCAGCGTATCAATGCTGCCTTTGTCTGTAGTTAAACGTGTGCATAAGTCAATGCTGGTTTGTTCATGGTGGGTGTTTTCAGTGTGTTTTCCTGATGAATGATAAGTCAGGTAGCCTTGAAGCTGTAAACTGTCGGTGGAAAAAGGCTCAAGCCGGGTGCTGTCGAGCCAGGCTACCCATGAAATATCATTGGCGCTGTGGCGATGGGGATAAATCTGCATGTTGAGATTCATTAGCCTGACATCGTTCAAATTGATGTAACTGCTGTCAAGGTAATAGTGTCCGCCCCGGCCTGAAAAATGCGTACCAACATGAAAAACATAAGTGGGTGAAGTCCGGTGTTTGGCTTGTATGTGGATATTGTTGTGCCCGGGTTCTGTTTTCAGATGTATGCCTTCAATGACTTTTGTTTGTGGGTCAGTGTGATAATGAATGGATAAATTGGCAACAAGGATGCCTGGTGTGGATGTTATGCTTCCCAGTTCAGGCATTTCCTGACTTTCTGAGATGGTACCGGGATACAAGTGAATCTGCGGCGACAGCAACATGATTTTTATGCCTGTGTCATGTTTGTTTTTGTGTTTTAAACCGGTGCTGATAACCACATGTTCGGCATAAAACAAGGTGTCGTTGTTGTTTTCTGATTTTCTGATTAAAAGCCCGTTGAAAGAAATTGCCGGATTTCCTTTTTGCCATAAAAAACCAACTTTTTCATATTCAATATTGTTTCTGCTTACCGTTTTATCTGCACCCGGAAGCAAATGTCTGTTCAATATGTTGATACTGCTCTTAGTGATAAAATACACCGGAACGATGCAAATAACGAGGGCTATGATGAGTATGATGATGAATTTGGATTTTTTCATAAAAATAGCCCCGTTTTTTTGGGGCTAATGCTACCATAATGTGTTAATACATCAAATGTTTCTTGCTCGCATCCCGCCATTCAGCATTGTATTTACTGTCGGTAAAATAAATGATAAGGTCGGCATCGTATTTGGAATCTGCAAACCAAATAATTTTATCCGCATCATATTTGGAATCAGTAAAGTACCAGAGTCCTTTGTTGTCATCAACATCGTATTTTGAAGATACTTTATACACCACCAGATCAGCATCATACTTGCTGTCTGCAACATATACTTTAATATCAGCATCGTATTTGGAGTCGGCTGAAAATACTTTTTGACCCATACTGTTGCTGCTGATCAAAATGAACATTAGAATTCCTAAAAATCCAATCAATTCTTTCATAGTGCTTATTTTTTATAAAGTTAAAGGGACTTCTAAAAATTGATTTCCCTATTTTATCATAACATAATTCTGCAAACAAAAATAATAAATTATTACAAACTTGGCAAAAATTTTAATATGATTACTTAATGTTATACCTAAATTCATTTTTATAGCTAATTCCT
>JBNGDT010000108.1:0-8215 GCA_049975305.1 Bacteroidales bacterium
CATGATCAATATAGCATTCAGTATTTCAATTATTATATGTTCAAAAGTATAAAATTTATGTGAAGTAAAAACCAATACAAATGTGTTCTTCAATTTTAAAATGATTGCTGATTTGGGACAAACAAGGTATTGATGGTATGAACACAAAGACAACAGCATTATTACAACAGGCGATTTCTACTCACGCAGCCCGCCGGCGCCGAATACCCTGCCAGCCGGAATGCCCTGGTTTTTGCACTGCAGACAGAGTGACAGGCGAAACTCCTGTTCTGCAGGCACACAAAAACGGGCATTTCGGCTGGCAGGTAGCAGGCAAAGGCGGAGACCATGTTGCCATGTTGCAAGAACTATCCCGCTGCCCAAAAAAACAATCAAAAAAATGGTTATTCATTAGCAGATTTCTTTAAGGGTATGTCACAAATTGTGATGGAGAGAGGAGGTGGTTTTTATGATTAACAGGGCGTGCCCCCTTTGTTCCTACAGGGTCGGGCTATCCGCTTGTACTCCTCGCCGCCTGCCGGCGGACTGTGGGGTACCGCTTCTATCCCTCACGCTGGAGAGTGCGATAAAGGGATGAAGTGATAGAGAGAGGGAGAGATGATAGAAATGTATTGGTTTCTGCGGCAGCTTTGGTGTTGGTTCACAAATGAACAGAATTTGGTTTTTATTAATATGCAATGAGCGTCCAGGAACAGAAACAATAGCACTAAAAAACATCAGGATGCTGTGTTTACTTTTCCGGCGTTGTATAGTTTTTTGAACTGGTTGAGCAATTTTATCCATGTACCGGTTTCAACATCAATGCCCCAGGAGCCGGGAAAGATTTTTTCCATGCGGATGTGGGTAAGAAAGGCTTTGCGTAAAAAGCATATATCTGCCTGCCTCAAATCACAGGGACGGCTAAGGGTACGGTTTAATTCCCGCATCCATCCGGAAAAAGCTTCACACCTTGCTTCATCGTCTTCGGGATATTTGGTTAGAGATTGAATCAGGTGATCGTAATGTTCCACCATATTTGAATCATGCAGTTGCTGAATAAACTCAAGAAAATTTTGAGTGTAACTGAACTGATGTCCATCAGCATAAATAATATAGTCTTCTTCCCTGATGTTTTTGAAAAAATCAATGTAACTCAGAAGTTTCTCAGGCTGCTTGATAACAGGCTTAATAATATTTGTTTTCTTCTTTTCCACAATCTACATCAGGGTATTTAAATTACAACAAAAAAATGATAAAAAAGTTTGTCAAATGTAGGATATTCTGTTGGGTTTTATAATATTCAGAAGCACAATAAGAGGGATCAATTTTTATTTATAAACTCATCAAATCCGGGTGATGTATGTGCGATGTATGTTCCATCTATATTTTGGGTGATAAACATGGCTTCCAATTCATTGTTTTTATTGACCATTTCCAGGGCTTCTTCAGGTGTTTTCATGGCCATAAAAGCGGTGGCCCATGCATCTGCATACATGCATTGCGGATGAATAACCGTTGCTGACAGAATCTCTGATCTTGCCGGATATCCTGTTTTGGGATTGATGGAATGCCCGTATCTCACTCCGTTTTGAATCTTATAATTTCTATAATCTCCTGATGTAGCAACAGCCATATCATCCAATAAAATTTTTTCTTCAATTTCTCTGTTTTTTGCCATGCTGTCAACAATGGGTTTGTCAATACCGACCACCCATGTTTTTTCTTTTTGAGATTTACCCCTGGCCCTGATTTCTCCACCAATATCAACGAGGTAATTTTTTATTCCTTTTGATTCAAAATAATGTGACAGATAATCCACAGACATACCTTTTGCAATAGCATTGCCTATGATTTCAACGCGTTCATCCAGCTTAACAACCATATTGTTTTCAAGAAATAGGTTTTCCATACCTACAAATTGCATGAGACTGTCAATTTCTGTGGAATCGGGCATGTGGCCGGATTTATAACCAAATCCCCACGCATTAGCCAAAGGAGCAACGGTAATGTCAAAATAACCACCTGAGGCTTTCCACACTTCCTTTGCAGCCGCAAACATGGTATTGAACAATGAATCTGTTTTTAGCTGCTCGTTGCGATTGATTTGAGATATCAGGCTGGTTGAGTCGTAATTATTCAGACTTTGATTGAAACGTTCCAGCAGGGAGTCGATTTGTGGGGCATAATCTGTATCGGATTCGTAAATGATTTTAAAATATGTACCCTGAATCTGCCCTTGATATTTATAATACTTTTCTTCATTCTGTTTACAAGAACACAACCAAATGCTGGTAATCAATATCAGTAAGAATGAGTAATGATGTTTCATCTATCCTCCAAAATCGTCATAAGCAATCATCTCTTCAGGCACTCCATAGTCATTCAGCATGTTGAGCACAGCATCATTCATCAATGGAGGTCCGCACAGGTAATATTCGATTTCATCGGGTTCCTCAAGTTTAGAGAGGTATTCTTTTTCAACCACAGAGTGGATAAATCCGGTATAGCCATCCCAGTTATCTTCGGGCAATGGGTCAGATAATGCCACATAGAATGTAAAATTAAGGAATTCTTTTTCAAGTTCCCTGAATTCATCTTCGTAAAACATTTCCCGTTTGGAACGCGCACCGTACCAAAACGTGATTTTACGGTCTGATTTAAGTGTTTTGAGCAGATGGAAAATATGTGAACGCAAAGGTGCCATCCCTGCTCCTCCTCCGATGTACATCATTTCGCGCTTGGTTTCTTTGATGAAGAATTCACCGTAAGGGCCGGAAATGGTCACTTTATCACCGGTTTTGCGTGAAAATATGTATGATGAACAAATGCCCGGGTTGACGTTTTTAAACCTGTTCTTTTTTGCATCCCATGGCGGTGTGGCAATTCTGATGTTCAATTTAATGATGTTTCTTTCGGCAGGATAATTTGCCATGGAATACGCTCTAAATGTAGGTTCGTGGTTTCGCATTTTTAAATTCCACAGGTTGAGCTTATCCCAGTCTTCCCGGTATTCTTCCTCAACGTCAATGTCATTTTTATAATCCACTTCTATCTCAGGCACATCAATCTGCACATATCCACCAGGCCGGAAATCCATGCTTTCCCCTTCAGGTAATTTCACCACAAATTCTTTGATAAAAGTTGCCACATTCCGGTTTGAAATAACTTCACATTCCCACTTTTTGATATCAAGAAATTCCGGAGGCACACCAATTTTCAGGTCATTACGAACTTTTACCTGGCAGGCAAGTCTCCAGTAATTTTTCTGTTCTTTGCGGCTAAAAAAACCGGTTTCAGTCAGGAGTATCTCTCCTGCCCCTTCAAACACCTGACATTTACATGTACCACATGTCCCCTGACCTCCACATGCAGAAGGCAAATATATTTCCAGTTGAGCAAGTGTTTCCAGTAGATTTGAGCCGGGGCTGGCTTTTATTTCTTTGTCATCATTGATGGTAATGGTTACTTCACCCTGTGGCATAAGTTTTTTCTTTGCATACAACAACACGACAACCAACACCAATATAACAATCAGGAACACAACAACCCCTGCTGCAATAACAATTATCTGTTTTGTAAATAATATCATAATTTAATGTGTTTTTGAGATTACAACTCAAATCCCATAAAGCCCATGAAAGCGATGCCCATCAGGCCAGTAATGATAAAGGTAATACCAAGCCCTTTTAATGGTTCCGGCACATCGGAATATTTAATTTTTTCACGAATTGCAGCGATACCTACGATAGCGAGAAACCATCCTACCCCTGAACCAAGGCCGTAAGAGGTAGCTTCGGCAATGGAATTATATTCACGTTCTGCCATAAAAAGGGAACCACCCAGTATTGCACAATTTACTGCAATCAAAGGCAAAAAGATACCGAGGTTGGCATACAATGTAGGGGAAAATTTTTCAATCACCATTTCCACCAATTGCACCACAGAGGCAATCACAGCAATAAAAATAATAAAGCGTAAAAACCCCAGGTTTACATCTGCAAGTTTAGGGCTTATCCACGCCAGGGCTCCATCTACCAGAAAGTAATTTTGTATCAGGTAATTGATTGGCACGGTAATGCCCAACACAAATATCACTGCTATCCCCAGTCCAACAGATGTTTTAACTGTTTTTGAAACAGCGAGGTAAGAACACATGCCCAGGAAATAGGCAAACACCATGTTCTCAACAAAAATTGATTTGACAAATATGTTAAATAAGTTTTCCATAGCAATTATTTTTCTTCGATGAGTTCACGATTTTTAGAGCGTTGTATCCATATAATGATGCCGACAATAATAAGGGCCATTGGGGGCAGGATAAACAAACCATTGTTTTCATAACCTATACTGTAAACTCCTTCAGGGATAACCTGATATCCCCAGATGGTTCCCGAGCCAAACAATTCACGTAAAAAACCGACACTAACAAGGATAACACCATAACCTGCAGCGTTTCCAATACCATCGAGGAGTGAAGGCCATGGTTTATTTTGCAGGGCAAAGGCTTCAAGCCTTCCCATGATGATACAATTGGTAATGATGAGCCCGACAAAAACGGAAAGTTGCTTGCTCACGTCAAAAAGGTAAGCTTTCAACACCTGGTCAACGATAATCACAAGGGAGGCAATCACCATCAGTTGTAAAATTATCCGTATGCGGACGGGGATTGTTTTACGCAGAAACGAAACAATCAAGTTACTGACCCCCATGACAAACATAACGCTGAGTGCCATAACGACAGAAGGTTTCAGTTGGACAGTTACTGCCAGCGCTGAACAAATCCCAAGCACCTGAACGGTAATGGGGTTATTTTTGTTCAACGGTTCTTTGAGCAGTTGCATGTTTTTTGCGGAAAATAACGGGTCTTTCATTTTATTCATGGTTTATTCTCCTATGGGTTTTGTCTTTGCTTTTCGAAATAATTCATGTAAGGTTTGATGCAATTTTTCAGCATATCTCTCAGGCCATGGCTTGTGATTGTGCCTCCCGTAATAGCATCCACAGCATTGACATCATCATTTGGGGCCCCTCCTTTGACAACATCCACGGAAACAAAATCCCCATTTTCATTCAGTATTTCCTTGTTGCGGAATTGATTTTCAAATGCCGGGGTTGTAATCTCTGCACCAAGTCCTGGTGTTTCAGAATCATGTGAAAAGCTGGCGCCATATATGGTATTGTAATCATCATTCAGTGAAACATATCCCCATATCGGCCCCCACAGGCCTTTTCCCCGCAAAGGAATCACATATTTTGTTTCACCATCATCAGTTTCTCCTATAAAAAGCGGTAATTTCCTTTTGTCAGGTGCTTTTGCCAGTTCTTTTTTCATATCCACATCAAAAGCCTTGACATTGTCAATGATCTCTCCTTCATTGTTCAACACCAGGTCATTTGTGATGTATTTTTCATAATCAGCCAGCGCTTCTTCTGCAGTGGTTTCAATTCGCATAGCAGACAGTATATCCTGCATTTTTTGCACCTTGACATTTCTGTCCTGCAGAGGTTGCAATTGCGTAGAAATCACCGACAACACCACCGCTACAATCACAATCATGATGATGGAAAAAAGGAAAATGTATGTATTACTGTTTTTGTCCATAATCAGGCAGTTTTAAGTCTTTTTTTCCGTTTCTTGATATTGGCCTGCACCACATAATGATCAATGAGCGGAGCAAACACATTCATAAGCAAAATAGCCAGCATGGTGCCTTCGGGATAGGCCGGATTTACAACACGGATAAGCATGGCAAGCAGTCCGATCAAAAAACCATAAATCCATTTCCCCCTGTTTGTTTGTGCTGCTGTAACCGGGTCTGTAGCCATAAAGACCATTCCGAAAAAGAACGAACCAATGAGCATGTGTTCCCAGAAAGGGATTTTCATAAACGGATTTGCGCCAACAAGGTTAAAGATAATCCCCATGGTCAACCCCCCGGCCAACATAGACAACATAACACGCCAGCTACCAACACCAGTAATTAATAATATTGCTGCACCCAGCAGGATAGCAATTTTAGAGGTTTCACCAATGCTGCCAGGGATGGTTCCGGTAATCAAATCGATAAGATCAATGCTGTTGCCATTACCGAGGGTAAAATCAATGCTTCCCTGCGATGCCTGGGCAAGCGGTGTTGCTCCGCTATACCCATCAAGCGTCTGGCCATCAACCATACCTCCTATCCATACTTTATCGCCGGACATCCATGCAGGATAAGCAAAAAACAGGAATGCACGCGCTGTCAATGCCGGATTGAAGATATTCATCCCTGTTCCACCAAACACTTCTTTTCCTATGACAACCGCAAAGGCAGTAGCCACAGCCACCATCCACAGTGGGACATCCGCTGGCATCACCAGGGGAATCAACATCCCCGTTACCAAAAACCCTTCATTGACTTCATGGTGCCTAATTTGGGCAAACATAAACTCAATGGCAAGGCCGACAACATAAGATACAACAACAATAGGGAATACTTTAAGAAACCCATACCAAACTGACGGCCAGAATTCCGGGCTTTTCCCCATGGCCAAAAAATGTTGGTATCCTGTGTTCCAGATGCCAAACAACAGTGCGGGAACCAGCGCAATAACCACAATTATCATGGTACGTTTCATGTCGTTGACATCGCGTATATGAGCACCTGTTTTTGTGGTTTTATCAGGCACAAACAAGAAAGTTTCAAAAGCTTCGAATGTAGAATGCAGTTTGTAAAATTTTCCACCTTTTTCAAAATGCGGCTTAATTTTATCTATGTATTTTCTGAGTTTACTCATTGTATCAGGATTTTCATGATTAACTCAATTCTTTTCTTAACATATCCAGAGACTCCCTTAATATGTGCTGCACTTCGGTTTTAGAAGTACACACAAATTCGCACAGCGCCAGGTCTTCTTCAAGCACTTCATAAATACCCAGTTCTTCCATTCTGTCAATATCGTTGGTAATACAGGCTTTGATGAGATGTACAGGATAAATATCCAGCGGGCACACTTTTTCATACTCACCTGTCATAACGTAAGCACGATGTCCGCCGTGATAATTGGTATCCAGCCTGTATTTTTTGCCTGGAATCATCCATGAAAAGAAATTGCGTGAAGCGGTGTATTTCTTAAATCCCGGTTTTGCCCATCCCAGCAACTCATAATAATTGCCTTCGGGGATAACCGAAATCATATCATCATGATAGCCCAAAAAAGCATTCTCATTGAGTGTGCTTCCGGTCAACACATCCCCTCCTATTATTCTTACATTGTCCTGCGTCCTGTATTGCTCAACAATATGCTTCAGGGAAGCACCATGCAATACAGTGGAATAAAACGTTTCCCTCAACTCAGAGCCGGCAAAAGCAATTTTTCGCCAGGGGTTATAGGATTTATCCCTAAAAAACCTGCCAATGACAGTCAAATCCTGTGGTTTCAGTGTCCAGATTATCTCATTCTTATTCAGGTGTCTGATTTTGTTGATTTGAGTACCCACATTGCCTGCAGGATGCGGCCCTTTAAAATAATGGAACTCAGCATGCGGGATATCTTTGTATAACTTGTCGTCTGAATTGACAGACAAGCCAAAATGGATATTTTTTCCCGTCAGTTTATGGATGACTTCCGCGCCTGTTTGCAAATCATTGAGTTGATCTTTTAGCACAAAATCCATATCCGGTGCCAATGGTGCTGTATTGAAAAGGGATACAAATACGGCATCGGGTTTGTCACTAGGAGCAGGCACAATACCAAAGGGACGTTGCAAAATCAAAGGCCATAAACCGGATGCTAACAAAACGATCTTAATATCATCTGTTTCTGCATCATTGAGATTGGGGATATCAAATGTTTCTGTATCTTGTTTACCATCTGATTTAATGATGATTTCAAGAATCTTTCTCTTTTCTCCCCTGATTATATCGATTACTTCACCGCTGACAGGGGAACAAAATTTCACATCGGGGTGAAACTTGTTATAAAAAACTACAGAACCTGCCTTTACATGCATCCCTTGTTTTGCCACAACTTTAGGTCTGATACCATGAAAATCCGTGGGTTTTAATGCATATAACAACGGGGTTTCTGTCATTTTCTCTGATAATTTTACTTCCCCCTTTATAGGAATATCAAGTCCTCTGCTAATTTTTACAGGTTTTGACATTCTTACGGATTTTTCATTTTTTCAATGAACCAAAATTAATAAATTATTTCTTTTTCAATAACTACTCATCAAATTAAAAAACAGATGCGC
>JBNGDT010000108.1:8225-8814 GCA_049975305.1 Bacteroidales bacterium
GCACAATTTTTACCACAGAGACACAAAGACGCAAGGAAATGGGAAAAAGAGTAACATCCTCAATATCCACAGGTAGTACATAAAATAAACAACAGAACATTTGAACATTTGAATAACGAAGTAAAATGATAAAAATCGTTCCCTCTGGAGCGGCTTTTTTATTTATATCCATTTAATCATATATATTTTATTTATTTTTACAGCATGATAAAGATCAAACGCATATTATTCATTGTGGTGTTTGCAGTTTTCGTTCTGCCATCTACATCGCAGACACTAATTCATCCTAAAGGCAGTTTCCTTGGTTATCATCCGTTTGATACAAAAAACCGCGATTTGTTTGATGAAAATGCACTTGATGCCAACTATCAGTGGGTTTTTGAACCAAACGTCATGGTATCTGTTGAAACCTACCTCCGTGGCACTAAATTATCCTGGCGGTTTATGCCTGGCTTTTATGTGGATGGAGCTGCTCAACCTGCTTTGTTTTTTCATGTAGGCATAAAATACCGCATTTTACAAATATTCCGGTCATCATTTGATTTGGCTGTTGGCCCAACCTATAATTTCAGGCAGGACTGGCATAAAT
>JBNGDT010000109.1:0-8723 GCA_049975305.1 Bacteroidales bacterium
ACTACAAAAAAAGAGCAAGGAAGATATTGCTATCTTCCTGCTCTTAATTTTTTATTGGACAACAGTGATAAATATGTTTTATTTGTATTGTTGCTGATGATTGTTCAGCAACAATAATTATTTTTTAGTTTATTTGTTTAGTTTTCATGATTTTCCAGGCATCTCTCCCTACTTCACATACTTCACATAGATGCCTGGTTTTTTTATGGGTGCTGATATGATTTCATTGTTTAAAAACCACCTGCAAGTTGTCCATTTCATACAAGGTTTCAGGATAATCATGCTTCGATAATTCCTGCCGGTGTTGACAGTGATGGTGCATTTGTGGATGGTTCATTTGTGCTTTTGTCACAATTTTTGTTTGCTTCACTACAAAAATCCCGCCAAAAGGGTCCTTGTGGTGTTTGTGTAACCCACGGGTTCCGCCTCGAAAACAAGTTTCTCACTCCACCCGGGGTTAGAAATATGCCACCCCTTCGGGGTTGAGTTAAGCCAACGAATTCTTACTCTTTCACCCTTTTTACCACATCAATGATGGTTCCATCCACCCATTTGATGGCAGCCACAATATCATCGGCTAGTTTGGGTTTTTGGGGTTTTCCACAGATTTGTTCAGCTTCTTCTTTCAACTCACGGATGCTGCGGATGGGCAAATCACTGCCTTTGAGTTTCTCTAAAAGGTCTTTTCGTCTTGGGTTAATGGCAATACCGCGTTCTGTTATCACCACGTCAATCAGTTCTCCGGGGCCTGAAATGGTATTTACTTCATCCACTACCACCGGTATCCTGTCACGGAATAAGGGCAATGGCAATATTACGGTTTTTGAGAAAAGGCAATTCTGCCATCCACCAAGACCATGCAAAAGATATCCATCAGAATGCGTTACTACATTTGCATTGAAATTAACATCCACTTCGGTAGCACCAAGCACAACCACATCAACAATGCTGGCAAAATTACCTTTGCCATGATAATTGTAGCTGGTAAAAGGACTTGTCCACACATGTGCAGGATTCTCCCGCATTGACCTTACACCCTCAAGGTCAAACGTCTGTCCATCGAGGATATAATCCACTAGGCCTTCTTCAAGCATCTTGACAAGGTATTTGTTGCTGCCGCCACGTGCAAAGCGTGCTTTGATGCCTTTTTCACGCATAATTTTAGCAAAATACTCGCCTACTGCCAGGGATGTCCCGCCGGCACCCGATTGAAATGAAAATCCGTCATGAATGATACCGGTTTGTTCACAAAATCTGGCTGTCAATTCGGCTAGATAAAGCCTGTCGGGGCTTTTTGTTATTCTGGTTGTGCCTGAAATGATCTTTTCGGGAATCCCGATTTTTTCCATTTCAACGGTGTAATCCACATAATTCCCCTGAATCTGCCATGGTATGCATGGAAACTTCACCATGTTGTCAGTTGCCACAATCACTTTGTCAGCGTATTGGGAATCTACCAGTGCAAAACCAAGCAGCCCGGTAGCTGAATCACCATACAATCCGTTTGCATTGCCAAACGAGTCAGCACAACCGGCACCAATCAGGGCAATATCAATTTTTACATCGCCGTCCTGAATGCCCTGGTATCGTCCGCCATGCGAGCGCAAAATACCGGTACCACGCATTTTACCCAGTGATGTAAATCTTCCCAGCGGGCCGTTCATGCTACCTTCAATGTGATGAATTGTGCCGTCCTCAAGGTATTGCACCAAATGTTCATGACAGGGAAATGATGCCGATGGCACCCACGTAATGTCTTTCACTCCCATTTTCTTAACAACATCAAACAACATGTTGACCAGTAAATCACCATCGCGGAAATGATGATGCGTTGATATGGTCATCCCGTCTTTCAATCCGCATTTTTCCAATGCTACTTCAAGATTTTTCACCTGCTTGTTACCATCTTCAGGATAATCAGCACAAGTGGCAATTTTCGGTGCATGTTTTCTGCCTGTTGGGCGGTACTTTCCAACCCCTTTATAAGGCACTTGTTTTTGTCCGTTTATTTCATCAGGAACCATGCGTCCCAATGCATTTTTTATCATTTTAGCTGACATAATCTTTCCTCCAGTCTTTTGAAATGAGATTAAACTTTAAAGCCAATTCAATTGTTTTATTGGCACGTTTTACCACAGGCGGGTCGATCATTTTGCTGTCGAGAGCCACGACACCAAGACCCTTTTCTTCGGCTTTAATGGCTGCATCTGCAATTTTGCATGCTTTTTCAATTTCTTCTTCCGTTGGCTTAAAACAATTTTTAATGACAGGAATTTGCCGTGGATGAATGCATCCCATACCTTCAAATCCCATCATTTTTGAATTCATCACATTTTTTGTCAATCCCTCAGTATCCTCCACATCCGAAAATACGGAATCAATGGGTTGTATCCTGGCCGCTTTTGCAGCATTCACAAGGCGGAAACGTGCCCATTCAGATTCTTTACCTTCGGGTGTACGTTGAGTGCCAATATCAGCCGTATAATCTTCAAGCCCAATAGCAATGGCAACAACGGATGTGTGGGATTTTGCAATTTCATAGGCTTTTTCAATGCCTAATGCCGACTCAATGATGGGCATGATATACACCGGATTTTCAGGCTTGAGGGTTTTGATTTCACTGGCTACATCTTTAATATAGTCAGGAGACTCTGCTTTTGGGACCAGTACCAGGTTTGTGTTATGGGGAATCACATATTTCAGGTCTTCGATTCCCATTTCTCCCTGGTTGATACGTACCATGCGTTCAGCGCCGAAAAAATTTAACACACGCAGTGTATTTCTGACCAGCAGCCTGGCTTCTTTTTTCCTTACCGGGGATACAGAATCCTCCAAATCAAGTATCACACCATCCGGGCAATGAATGCCGGCATTGATCATCATACTGGGCTTGTTACCAGGCAAATACAAGCGGGTAAACCTGAAGCGGTCGGATTTGGTAGCATACTTGTTGTCCGGATTAAAAGGCGGCAGATATGCTTTATCCGTATCAATAAGCTGTTTGATGGCTGCCTCCATACGCGCTGCAATAATATAATCAAGCGCACCAGAATCCGAAATATCCACACTGGCATGCTTGATATCAAAGTGTTGTAATATTTTATTGACAGTAGTCAGTATGTCATCACCATACATCGCTTTCACTTTACTTTTCAGATTTATCTCAATACCTCCTTTATCATGTAATTCCAGTTTTATCAGACAGTCAGACCTGACTTTCGGGCCCTCATTGCCTGCTATTGCTATTTTCTTTGTCATATTTCTTCATAATTGATTCTTTACAAAGATAAAAAACACACCGGCAAAATACAAGATTTATAATTAATCAGTACCCGCCCCTTAAAAAACAGGGGAATTTCAACATCCAAATTTCAAAATCCAAAAACTTGTCCGGCGTAACGAAGTAAAGACGGATAAATCCCAACTTTAAAATCCCAAACCTGTACCGATGAATGTCGGTGATCCAAACATCTGCAAAAATTTTTGTTGGTATGTGATTTTTTATTTCTAACGAAACTACAACACAGCAATAACCGAATAGTTCAATAATATTTTGATTAACAAGTCAACAGGGAAAGGTTTTACTTTTTGGGTATCAACTGTTTTGAATCCGTATTCACTGCGTTACACCGGACACAGTCCCGTCTCCGTCACACTATACCAGACAAGTTTTGAGACTTTGAATTTACCTGTCAGCAGCAGATTGGTTTTGGATTTTGTTTTTTGTTCTTATTTTGGATTTTGAACTTTGACCTTTGTATTTTATATATTATGCCATTTGACAGGCTTTCTGTCCCTCATTTTTTTGCTAC
Source organism: Bacteroidales bacterium (assembly GCA_049975305.1). Taxonomy (GTDB): domain Bacteria; phylum Bacteroidota; class Bacteroidia; order Bacteroidales; family ML635J-15; genus JAQIBY01. The sequence continues at coordinate 3,813 of JBNGDT010000109.1, forward strand.
TTTTGCATAAAATAAATTAACACAGCAATGAAAATATCTTTGGACTGGTTGAGTAATTATATTGATATTAAAGACATTGAAACAAGCCGTTTGGTGGAAAATCTAACGGACATCGGTTTGGAAGTGGCAAGTGTTGAATCATGGCAAAACATCCCGGGCGGACTTGAAGGGATAGTGACAGGAAAAATCACAAGTTGTGAAAAACATCCCAATGCTGATAAGTTAAGCGTTACAAAAGTGGATATCGGAAAAGGAGAGCCTTTATCAATTGTTTGCGGCGCTCCCAACGTAGCCAAAGGACAAACCGTACCTGTAGCTACTGTTGGCACAACATTGCACATGGGCGGAAAGCCATTTAAAATAAAAAAAACAAAACTCCGTGGAGAACCGTCAGAGGGGATGATTTGTGCTGAAGATGAAATTGGCATCGGCACCAGCCATGAGGGTATCATGGTGCTTCCTGATGATCTTCCGGCAGGCATGCCTTTGAATGAATATTTTGATGTAACAAACGATCAAGTCATTGAAATAGACCTCACTCCCAACCGTATAGATGCAGCTTCTCATATCGGCACTGCCCGGGACCTTGCAGCACGTCTTAATTTTCAAGGCGACAATAAGCAAGTAACAAGGCCGGATGTCTCCGGGTTCAAAGTGGATAATCACAACCTGAATATTCCTGTTGCTATTGAAAATCCGGAAGCATGCAAGCGATATACCAGTTGTACGGTAAGTGGAATTACTGTAAAAGAAAGTCCGCAGTGGCTACAAAACCGGCTCAGGTCTATTGGTCTGAATCCCATCAATAACATTGTGGATATCACCAATTTTGTATTGCACGAAACCGGACACCCCATGCATGCATTTGATGTATCCCAGATCACAGGAAACCGGGTGATTGTTAAAAAACTCACCCAAGGCGCAAGGTTTACCACACTGGATGATGTAGAAAGAAAATTGCACCACAACGATCTGATGATATGCAATGCGAAATCCCCGATGTGTATTGCAGGCGTGCTTGGCGGTAATGAATCCGGTGTAAAAGAACAAACCAAATCTGTATTTCTCGAATCCGCCTGGTTTGACCCGGCACATGTACGCACTACGGCAAGGAGACATGGTATCAGCACAGATGCATCATACCATTATGAACGGGGAGCAGACCCGGAAATGTGTATCTACGCCCTGAAACGAGCTGCCCTGCTCATCAAAGAAATTGCCGGCGGACAAATCAGCTCTGATATTTCCGATGTGTATCCTGTTCCTATAACACCCGCTGTTGTTAATTTAAAATACAATTACCTGAACACCATGTTTGGGAAAAACATCCCTCACGATGACATAAAAAAGATTTTAAAACATCTTGACATCAGGATTACAAATGAAAATGATAAAGAGCTGGAAGTTGAAATTCCTCCTTATCGTTATGATGTAACAAGGCCGGCAGATGTAGCGGAAGAAATTTTGCGCATTTACGGGTTTAACAACACACCTGTAGCGGATAAATTACATACATCGGTCAATACAGGTCATGACGAAAAAAATGAAACCCTGTGTCAGTCTGTTTCCGATTTTCTTTCGGCAAGAGGCTTCAACGAAATCATGAGCAATTCATTGAGCAATGAAGCGTATTACAAAGATCCTGAATATTACCCGCCGGAAAGCCTGGTGCGCCTTGCCAATCCAGGCAGCAGGGATCTCGGTATATTGCGTCGTGATATGCTTTTTTCCGGACTGGAGGCCATTTCAAGGAACATCAATCATAAAATCACGGATATTCGGTTTTATGAATTTGGAAAAATATATTTCAAATCAGGGAAACCGGATAACAACAACCCCCTAAACAATTATAACGAAACAGAACAACTGGCCTTGTGGCTGAGTGGAAATTTTCATGCACTGCACTGGAACCAGAAACCGGCTGTATCAAATTTCTATCACCTCAAAACAGCCGTTTCATCCGTGTTTGATCACCTCGGGATTGACGAAAACAGATTACAGATTTCATCGCTGAATTCTGCTCTGTTTGAATATGGTCTGGAATACAGATTCAACGTCAAACCATTGCTGCGCATGGGGTTGGTGAATCATGAAATATGCAAAAAAATGGATATTGAACAGGATGTGTATTTTGCCAATATTGATGAGGATGTGTTGATTTCCTGTGCGATGGAAGTAGAACATAAGTTTACGCCTCTGCCTAAATTTCCCGAAGTGCATCGCGACCTGGCATTGTTGCTGGATAAATCCATTGACTTTGCAGACATAAAAAAAGCTGCATTCAAAGCAGAAAACAAACATCTGATGTCTGTGGATTTGTTTGATGTGTATGAAGGCAAAAACATCGACGAAGGGAAAAAATCCTACGCACTGAGCTTTGTGCTGCGTGACGACAAAAAAACAATGACCGATAAGCAGATTGACAAGATCATGTCAAAACTGACCAAAACCTTTGAACAGAAGTTTGGGGCATCGCTACGGTAAAGATAGCATGAGGGGGCGATGGCACGATAGCACGAAGGAACGAAGGAAGGATGAGGAGATGGGGAGACGGAGTAACGGAGAGACGGAACGAAAGCATGAAAACGGAACTTGATAAACAACCTGTCAGGGCTTCCTTTTTTACCTTGTTATTACATCATCATGCTGCGCCATTGGTATCAATGGGTGACCTAACAAGTGTTTTATCCGTTTGCGTGAGGGCGTCGCCAGAAAGCCTGCTGAAGCAAAGGCTGTGTTGCCTGAGCTGCCACAAAGTGACCAACGGAAACTCTTGTGACAGCATATCAGGCACAAGCCATTGCGAAGCAGCTTGTAGGCAAAGACCGACCCCCGAATCTATAGCGGGAACCACCTGTCAGGTCATCAATTATTTACTTACTACAACATAATTATCCATCCACAATTGTAATAATGGAAGACCTGACAGGTGGGTGAATAGCGATAAGTTCGGGGGGCACGCCCAAAAAACGATAGCACGATGGCACGAAATGTAAAGGAATTTTTATCAAGGTATTTCCTTATTCTTCTATCACCACTTTGCGCATGAGATTGTGAGATGCTCCTTTTATGTTCACAACATACAAACCACCTAAAAGCTGACTGACATCAAGCACATTTCTCCCTGCGGAAAGCGTTTGATGCATCACACGTACACCGGTAATTGAAAAAACAGATACATCAACGGGTTCTTTTCCGGGAACAAATAAAAACACCTGCTCTGAAGCCGGATTGGGATACAAGTTGAAAGCTTCGGCAGCAAAATCCGATTTGTCTGACACAATGCTTTCATATTTCACTTTCCAGCCTTTGGACTGGACATCGCTGTCAGTGATAAAATGCAAAGCCAATGAAGCTCCTGATGAAATAATCTCAGGCGGAATGCTGCTGCCAGAATAAGACCCTATCAACGGAGCATCTGTTGAGTTGCCATCATACACGTAAAGCACATCATTTTCTTCGGTATCAAACTGTAAAAATGTTAATTTGACAGATTCAGCGGAATCAGGCTGTATGAGCCATGTACAATCCGTGTCGTTCCATGCATAATTTGGGCCGGAGCCATCATCAAATGTCCATGATGCCTGTTCATAAACCATGCTGCTGCAATATTCACCCCAGTAAGGCATAATATTGATAGCAGCAGCCTGACCCCAATGGAAATCAATTCCATCCAGGTAAAAATACCCGTCATTGTAACCATTCCATCCCCAGTTAAAGTGAAAATAACACGTATCCTGGTAACCATCACAGATAAAAGCATGACCGCTGCCATTATCATTTAATCCACTGTAAAGAATAGGATGTCCCTTTTCAAGGTCTTCCATCAACAGGTTTTTCCAGTCAACATCAGAATAATTGGTTTTTTCCACAAAATCACTACCCGATTTATATTTAAAATGGTATTTGAGGGCATATTCGGCATTGGATATCGAACTGCCTGACCCATCTGCTGAATAATTCATATCTACAGCCACACCACAATGAAACAACAAAGTCGAAATAGCCTCCCTTGATGCTACATTAATCGTGGGTCCCATTACATCCCAATCATATTCAACAGCACTTAAATCTATTTCAATTTCATCACCCCAATAGATGGTATGTGTATATTGACCCGATTCAGGATATTCATAATATTTCATAAGCTGTCCCATAGCGGTAGCCACACAACCAACAACAACATGCCCTCCCGGACCATTGGGATGTAATGGACACGCAGCATTATACGGCCAGCCTTGTCCCCATTTTGTATCAATCATGGGAGGCACTTCACGGTTGTTTCCTTTGGCATAATTCCCTTCAGAATACAATTGCCAGGCAAGGCGGTTTTTTCCAGAATGCAGTTTTTTACTTCTTATGCTTTTAGCCTGTTTTTCGCGTGCGGTCAAATATGATTGCAAGCCAGGATTAATTTCTTCCGGGTCAAGGCCACTTTCCAGTGAATATCCCAATACAGGATACATGTCTGTATCCCCGGACAACAACACCCATGCATTGTCATAACTGTATAAATACCAGGCCGACTCAACGCCAGTGCAGGCAAGTTTCATTGCACCCTGTACCGGTTGGGATTTTTGTTGTGATTTGTAATGGAGAAATGCTTCTCCGACCTGCGCAGCTTGTTTTTCACTTACCGGCTCAGCAACAGCCAGTCGAATAAAAAACGAAATAACCAAACATGTTACCATTATATGTTTCATACACTATATTTTTACTAAAAACACTTTTTTACAAAAAAAATAAATCTACTGGAATATATCAAAATTAACTTCAATGTTCCAGATTAACTTCCAACTTTTAATTAACTTTCACTAAGTACATGACAAAATTTTTGTAATTACTTGAATATTAGACTCAACATTGCATAAAAGTGCGTTAGCGATGAAAATCAGTCCGTATTTAAAATAG
>JBNGDT010000110.1:0-1334 GCA_049975305.1 Bacteroidales bacterium
TGTTTGAACGGCAAAGATAAATAATTTAGGTGAAAGATTGAGTATTCATTTTAATGATTTATAGAAAGTTTATGTTTATAAATAATTATTATCTAGGCAAATATAAAAAATTTTTACTTTAAAAAAAATATTTTGTTTTTTTCTTAAATCCGCAAAAAGGTTATTAACAATAGCAACCAAAACATAGTGTATGAACATTTTACACAATGTTTGGCTGCTGAAAAATTTCACCTAATTTTAGTACTGTTACCAGTAATTACAAATACATAAATCCAATATTTTTCATCATCTTTCCATGAATATTCTTTGGATAATATGATTAAAACATTTTAATCTAAAAACTTATTCGAATCATTACATGCCTGTAATCCAAAAATATCTTTGATAAAATTACCATAAATTTTAATCAGATGATTCTTTAAGTATGATAATATTTTTAACAAAATGCTTATTTTTGTGTTGTGTTTAATTAAACAGATAATACTATTATGAGAACATCAAATCCAGCCATTAGCAAACGTCTTTTTGAAAAAAGCCATACCTATGATCTTTCTGGTGAAATGACCGTTAAAGGCACAATAAACAAAAGTTTTTTGATGCTTGGGTTAATACTGATAAGCGGTTCACTAATCTGGAAAGCAACACTTGCCGGCGCATCATGGATACAGGGAGCGCTGATTGGATCAGCCATTCTTGGGTTCATCCTTGCTATTGTTACCATTTTTACCCCCAAAATAGCGCACATCACAGCCCCCTTATATGCCATGGCAGAAGGCGTGGTATTGGGAGCTGTATCAGCAATGTACAACAGTTTTTACAATGGCATTGTGTTGCAGGCTATATTGCTTACCGTTGCCGTGTTTTTACTTATGTTGCTATTATACAAAACAGATACACTGAAAGCGACACCTGCCTTCAGGCGGGGAGTAATTATTGCCACAGGAGCTGTTGCTCTTGTGTATTTATTTCAGTGGATTGCTGGAATGTTTGGAGGTGCTGGCATTTCCATGGTTAATGGTTCCGGGGTTACCGGGGTATTGTTCAGTCTTGTCATTGTTGGTATTGCAGCTTTCAATCTCATTATAGATTTTGACAATATTACCAAAGGCGAAGAAGCCGGGGCACCGAAACGGTACGAGTGGTACAGTGCTTTTGCTTTAATGATAACACTGATATGGCTATATCTTGAAGTATTACGGCTGTTAACTAAAATAAGACAATAAACATTGCAATTATAAAACGACCATGAACTTTAAAATATTCACACAGCCAGTCCAGCGAAAGCAGGGAAAATAATTAAAACTTATCGTGAGTTCCATCCCGATCCCTATAGG
>JBNGDT010000110.1:1344-8666 GCA_049975305.1 Bacteroidales bacterium
ACAAATGAAAACCATTAACATTATTGAAGTAACCAATAAAAACCGAAAACAACAATTTTACGATTGTGCCCGGGACATCTATGCTGATGATCCCAATTGGATATGTCCGCTGGATGTGGAAATTGAATCTATTTTTGACCCGTCACATAACACGGCTTTTGAACATGGTGCTTCCTTCAGGTGGATTGCTGTTGATGCAGATAACAATCCCATTGGCCGCATAACTGCGTTTTTCCATAAAGAAAAGGCCATGAAACATAAACCTTATGCGGGAGGCATTGGGTTTTTTGAATCCATAAACGATCAGGAGGTGGCAAACAAGCTTTTTGACACTGCCCGTGAATGGCTTATTCACCAGGGAATGGAAGCCATGGATGGCCCCATCAATTTTGGTGAAAATTTCCTGTATTGGGGCTTACTTTTAGAAGGGTTCACACATCAGGCGTATGGGATGCAATACCATAAGCCATATTACCGTACCTTGTTTGAAAATTATGGATTTAAAATTTATTACAAACAATATTCCTATCATGTTGATCTGACAAAGCCGTTTAATGAGAGGCAGGTGAAATTTGCCAAATTCATTGGACGCAAAAAAAATTATTCGTTTAAGCACCTTGAAATCAAGCATGCTGATAAATACATTGATGATATCGTGTATATTTTTAACGCTGTGTGGTCTGATTTTCATGAAGATTATACGCCACTGGAAAAGAAAGATATAGAGCAAATATTTAAAGATGCCAAAGATGTGATCATTGAAGATTTTATCTGGCTGGCTTATGACAATGAAAAACCCATCGGATTGCTGGTTCCTTTCCCGGATGTCAACCAGATAATAAAACCTTTCAATGGAAAATTGAATTTATGGAACAAATTGCGTTTCATGCGCCGGATGCGAAATCCAAAAGTGCTGACCCGGGCACGCTTGCTTATCAGCGGTGTTATTCCGGAATACCAGCGTACCGGGATCATAGGGCCATTGTTCATGAAAATGGTTGAAACCCTGAAACAACATGGCATCAAAGAACTTGAGATGTCCTGGGTGGGCGATTACAACGATACAGTAAACAAACTGTATAAACAGATGCACAACGCCGAACGGGCTAAAACCCATGCTACATACCGCTACCTGTTTGACAGAAACGCAACTTTTGAGCGATTTACGAATGAAAAAGCCCCGAAAGAAAAAAAGAATAAAAAGAATGCTTAAAAAATTTGATATTTTAATGAAACATGCTTACATTTGCAGCCCTGAATTTGAATACGTTAAAAAATTTGTATTATGAAAAAAGGAATACATCCCGATAATTACAGAATGGTGGCATTCAAAGACATGTCGAATGATGAGGTATTTATCACAAAATCAACCGTGGCCACAAAAGAAAAAATTAAAGTTGACGGCAAAGAATACCCCTTGTTTAAACTTGAAATTTCAGATACATCCCATCCTTTTTACACTGGTAAGATGAAACTGGTTGATACTGCAGGACGTGTTGATAAATTCCGCAACCGCTACAAAAAGCACTACGACAACAAAGAGAAAAAATAATTTGTTTTCATAGTTTTAAGATGCTCCTTTTGCTATATGGTGAAAGGAGTTTTTTTTGGTAAGAAAAGTATGGATGTTACAGTTATTACTGAACTTGCAAACAGTATCTGCGGCAGGGGGGAGGCCGGCAGCCCGTGTGCTGCGAAGCTGGTGTGCTGTGCTATGAACAGAGCGACCGGAAGCTCCTGTTCACAGCATTACAGCACAGGCTGAGCAGTACACGGCTACAGGCCGCATACCGCCCCCCGAAATTTCATCTTCGGAGGTGCTGCAAAAAAAATAAATAAACAAACAAAGAATCTGACAATTTGGGGAATAAAATATATTGGCCTGAACAGACAAATAACTATCTTTGAACATAAAACAAAAATATGATAAGGTCATGACAAACATTATCCTGGCAGATACCGGCAAACATAACAAAATGAAACCGCTGAGCTGGACACGTCCTGTGGCGGAAATCAGAACAGGGATACTAACCACAAAAGAACGGTGGGACAAACTGTTCAATTGCAAATGTACTTTTCTTACTGCCGGATACCTGGAGGAAAAATACCCCCTGAAAACATCAGAATATAACCTGATAATCAATGCAGGAGTTTTGCCCGATGACCAATTTGTACAAGCAATAAAAACCCTGAAGCATGGTGCACTGGTAAAAGACGGTGAAATGTTAGCGTGCATTGTCAATAAAAATGAAGTGGAAAATTTCCCCTGCATAACAGAAGATCATAAGGAATACGAAGGGGATATTACGATAATCAATCATACCTGGGATATTTTTACCCATGTGGGAACCATGATAAATTTTGATTACCGCCTACTAACACAAGACAAAACATCAGAACCTGTCAGCCAGACAAACACAATCATTGGTGAACATCCGGTTTTTATTGAAAAAGGAGCCCGGATTGAAGCTTCCATTTTAAACACGACCAATGGCCCTATATACATTGGCAAAAATACAGAAATCATGGAATTTTGTTCTGTGCGCGGTCCTTTTGCCATGAATGAACATGCCGTATTAAAAATGGGAGCTAAAGTGTATGGTCCTACAGTATTGGGGCCATGGGTAAAAGCAGGAGGGGAACTGAATAATGTAGTGTTTCAGTCATATTCAAATAAAGCACACGACGGTTTTCTTGGCAATGCTGTAATCGGCGAATGGTGCAACATCGGCGCTGATACAAACAATTCCAACCTGAAAAACAACTATGCCGAAGTTAAAATGTGGGATTATGATAAAGAAAGGTTTGTAAAAACAGGCCTTCAATTCTGTGGGTTGGTGATGGGAGACCATTCAAAATGCGGTATAAACACCATGTTCAATACCGGAACGGTTATTGGGGTGAGTTGTAACCTTTTCGGACAAGGATTCCCGCGTAATTTTGTGCCTTCTTTCTCATGGGGCGGGGCAGGCGGATATACCGATTACAAATTAAATAAAGCCTTACAGGTGGCTGATATTGTAATGACCCGGAGAAACATTCAGCTTTCAGAGGCCGACAAACATATTATGGAACATATTTACATAGAAACCGCTGATTACCGTAAATATTAAGTTTTAATTTATCAACCACTGATTAGACCATAAGAACAATAAAATCACATGATACATCAAACATAAGTTCCTGTAATATGTTATTAAGATGGAACACAACTGAAAAGTTAAATTTGCTAACATGAAAAACAACAAAGAGACAGAAATGGATAATATTTTGTTTATCCACAACCAGAACAATGTTGAAGTGATACCCATTGTGGCGGATGATGATGAACAATCCCTGATGGAGACAGAAATACCAAATGAATTGCCCATATTGCCGTTACGGAATACTGTGCTTTTCCCCGGCGTTGTGATGCCGTTGACTGTAGGGAGAAAAAAATCAAAGCAACTGATAAACGATGTCAACAATGGCTCAAGATTACTTGGCTGTACAGCACAAATCAATTCTGAAATAGACAATCCATCACAAGATGATTTATTTGAAACAGGCACACTGGCCAGGGTATTAAAGATCATTGAAATGCCGGATAAAACCATTTCTGTTATCATACAGGGATTGAAGCGATTTAACATTGTTGATATGGTAGCAACCGAACCATATTTCAAGGCAAAGGCCACATCCTTGCCGGAATTATTGCCTTATGAACAAGAAAATGAATTTTCAGCGCTGGTTTCTTCAGTTAAAGATGTAGCCTTGCAGATAGTTAAACTCAACAGGGCCATTCCTCACGAAGTCTCTTTTGCCATCCAAAACATTCAGCGTTCCATATTTTTGATCAATTTTATTTGCTCCAACAGCGACATCAAACTTTCTGACAAACAAGACCTGCTTGAAATTGACGATATCAAAGAACGGGCTAGAAAATTGCTGGAAACGCTGAAAAAACAAATTGAGCAGTTACGGATAAAAAATGACATTGAACAGAAAACCAAACAGGAAATTTCGCAGCAACAAAAAGAATTTTTGCTCCAGCAACAGATGAAAACCATCCAGGAGGAGCTTGGTGGCAGCCCCATTGAGAAAGAGCTCAAAGAACTTAAGGAGCAAGCCAAAAAGAAAAAATGGAGCAAAGAAATCGCTGAACATTTTAATAAGGAAGCCAATAAGCTGCAGTTTATGAATCCTGCAGCCGGAGAATACTCGGTACAGCTCAATTACCTCAAAACCATGCTGGAAATTCCGTTTGGTGAATTTACCAATGACAATTTTGACCTGAAGAAAGCTGAGAAAGTGCTTAACGAAGACCATTATGGCCTGGATAAAGTAAAAGACAGGATTTTGGAACACCTTTCCGTGTTAAAACTGAAAGGAGATATGAAAGCTCCCATCCTCTGCCTGATAGGTCCTCCGGGGGTTGGAAAAACCAGCCTGGGGAAAAGCATTGCCCGGTCACTGGAAAGAAAATACATACGCATGTCTTTGGGAGGATTACGGGACGAATCTGAAATCCGCGGTCATCGCAAAACATACATTGGTGCAATGCCGGGGCGAATCATTCAAAACATCAAAAAAGCAAAATCAGCCAACCCGGTGTTTATGCTGGATGAAGTTGATAAAGTAGGCAATGATTTTCGGGGAGATCCCTCGTCAGCCTTACTGGAAGTACTTGATCCTGAACAAAACGAAACTTTCTATGATAATTATCTCGAAGTAGATTTTGATTTGTCACACACTATGTTCATTGCCACAGGAAACACAATGGCAACGATAAATCCTGCACTCCGCGACCGGATGGAAATCATTTACATCAGCGGTTATATTCCTGAAGAAAAAATTGAAATTGCCAAACGGCATCTGCTTCCACGGCAACTGAAAAAACATGGGCTTAAAAAGAACCAGATTAGATTTGATGATAATGCGTTAAAATTCATCGTTGAATCCTATACAAAAGAATCAGGTGTCCGCAACCTGGAGAAACAAATTGCCAAAGTGATCAGGCGCATTGCAAGGAAAATAGCAACCGGAGAAAAACACACAAATACAATAAAAACAAGCCATGTCAAAGATATCCTTGGTTTTCCAAAATATTACAAGGAAGATTACGAAGGCAATGAACTGGCAGGGGTGGTTACCGGCCTTGCGTGGACCCAATATGGCGGGGATATCCTGTACATTGAAACAAGCCTTTCCCGGGGCAATGGCAAATTAACCATCACAGGCAACCTGGGAGATGTAATGAAAGAATCAGCAACCATTGCATTGGAGTACATCAAAGCACATTCAGATGTTTTGGAAATAGATCCCAAGCTGTTTGACCATTGGAATGTTCATTTGCATGTCCCGGAAGGAGCCATTCCAAAAGACGGTCCATCAGCAGGCATTACCATGGCAACATCCATAGCATCTGCCTTTACACAACGTAAAATAAGAATGAAAACTGCCATGACAGGTGAAATTACCCTGCGTGGCCGTGTCATGCCTGTCGATGGGATTAAAGAAAAAATACTTGCAGCCAAAAGAAGTGGTATCACAGATATTGTATTGTCAAAGAAAAATGAAAAAGACATCCAGGAAATCAAAGATATCTACACTAAAGGATTGCGGTTTCATTATGTTGACACCATCCTTGATGTGCTTGATTTTGCTTTGTTGAAACAGAAAGTAAAAAAACCCAGAGACATTTCGATTCCGGAACAGAGTTCTAAAAACAGTTCCCGCGAATAATACACCCAAAGGGTTTAGGCGTTCTTAATTATTTTTTACTGATTTGTTAAACTGCTCAATAGTATGAAACGAGATGATATTAACCTTATGGCGCCTGTGGGTTCATACGAATCACTGATGGCAGCAATTCAGGCTGGTGCTGATTCTGTTTATTTCGGTGTGGGAAAACTCAATATGCGTTCCCGTTCATCTCACAACTTTGACCTTGATGATTTGCATAACATTGTTTCAACCTGCCGGAAACATGCGGTCAAAACATACCTCACTGTCAACACGGTTGTTTATGATGAAGAAATTGGATACATGCAGAAGGTTGTAAACACCGCAAAACGCGAAGGCATATCTGCCATCATTGCTTCGGATATGGCTGTCGTTACCTATTGCCGCAGGATTAACATGGAAGTACACGCCAGCACCCAATTGAATATTTCCAACGCTGAAGCTGTCCGGTTTTTTGCTGACTATTGCGATGTCATGGTTACTGCCCGCGAACTCAATCTCAAACAGGTAAAACACATAACCAAAACCATTGCTGATGAAAATATAACCGGTCCATCCGGGAACCCGGTAAAGATAGAAATCTTTATTCACGGGGCTTTGTGTATGGCAATTTCAGGAAAATGTTACCTGAGTTTACATGAATTTAACACATCTGCCAACCGTGGCGAGTGCTATCAAACCTGCCGCAGAGCTTATGAGGTCAGGGACAAAGAAAGCGGATATCAACTTGACATTGAAAACGAATACATCATGTCCCCCAAAGACCTGAAAACCATAGATTTTCTTGATGAGATTTTAGAAGCCGGTGTTGCAGTTTTGAAAATTGAAGGTAGAGCCCGTTCGCCGGAATATGTAAAAACGGTAACTGAAACCTATAATGCCGCTATAGATGCTTACCTGGATAAAACCTGGTCAAAAGACAAACTAAAACAATGGAATGAAAAACTTAAAACGGTGTTTAACCGTGGATTCTGGGATGGCTATTATCTCGGACAAAAACTGGGCGAATGGGCTGATAAATATGGAAACAAATCCTTGACAAAGAAAACATACCTTGGTAAAGGCATGAATTATTTTGACAATATCCGTGTGGCTGATTTTTTGCTTGAAGCCGGAGAGCTGCACAAAGGCGATGAAATCCTTATTATCGGGCCAACAACAGGGGTTATAGAACACACAGTTGACGAAATCCGTGTTGATGATAAGGTTGTTGAAACAGCACCGAGGCAATCGCGGTGTTCATTTAAGATCAACAAGCTTATCCGCAGGTCTGATAAACTATACAGGATAGAAAGAAAACACATATAATTCTCTATATTTTAATAAGAAGATGGGCGTGCCCCTTATTAGCGCAATGGCATTCGCTATAACCCGTTGTTGATATAGATAAAAGGAAACCAATAAGCATTGAAGAGGGATCACTCCATCATTGCGATAATAAGGGTCGGGCTATCCGCTTGTACGCTTCACCGCCTGCCGGCGGTTGCAGGGTACCGCTTCTATCCCTCACGCAAACAAAAAATCAGGAAACATCAGAAATGGAAATAAAAAAAGCCTTCCGCGCAAGCGAAAGGCTTTAAAAAAAAGGCGGCGACCTA
>JBNGDT010000111.1:0-8663 GCA_049975305.1 Bacteroidales bacterium
AATATGTACCATACATAACTTGTATTATTTGGCGAGGCTGTGATATTATATCCATTAGGATAAATCACCCATTTCCGTATTTGGCTGCCAGCTCTTTTAATATTTTATACACCATCGGGCAGGTTTTGCTGTTTTTGATGCTGAGCTGAAGTATCTGTTTGAAATTGGTTTTGTCGGGGTGGGGGTATTCACGGCATGCTTTCGGACGGGCTTCATACACCATGCAATAATTGTCCGCCATCAGGAAAGGACAAGGCATGCTTTGAAAAACATAATCAATAATTTATCTATAAAACAATTTCCTGACAAAAAATAAAAAGAGCAAAAACAAATTGTTGATGATCAATGATATAATCAAAAGGAAATAAAAAGCGGATAAAGCGGTTGACATTTCTGATATGATGTTCCCGATAAAATCTTTGAAACTCAGGCAAATTAGGTTAATTAAAAACATCAAAATCAAAATGTATTTAAAACCGGAAAATGCACCTGCAATATCCGCTTTACTCATTGACACAGCACTACCGGCAGCAAATAACACATACATCAGGATAAGCACTTTCCACCAGGCATTGTCCGAATTTTGCTTTATCTCAGAAACAAAATCAACAACCCCTGTCCAAAGTGCCTGAAACGTTGCCAGGATTGTATCAACATTTGAAAAGTTTTCAGGCATGATTTTATCACCGGCAATTTGATTTAACCTGACATCAAACAACAGCCACACAAGTCCGTAAAGCAAAAATGAGCCGAAAATTACCGGACCAATGCCAATGAAAAAGTTACCGATGTTATGGTATGGATTTCTACAGTTGTAGCTGTGATTAACATGACCCAGTGTACCATTCTCATGATCAGGCGAAAATAGTTTCATGCCGGTAATTTTATGCCCGAAGACCAGGCAGAAAAACGCATGACCTGTTTCATGAACGGCAGTTCCCAGCCAGCCGAAAGCATACAAATATCCCCGGGATCCCATCAGTCTGGTGCTGTGTTTTTCCACCTGCCGGGAAACCTGATGCATCAAAAAAGCCAGAACAAGCAAAGGGCCGAATAACATAAGCACTTGTAAAAGTGTGGCTGTCACAGCATCAAGCAAATAATTGAATATGTTTGAAAAGTATGCAGGCATGACACGGCAAATGTAATTTTTTAATGAATAACTTAAATAAACAAAATCACTCTATTCTAAATACCGGTTGATTTGAACCCAATAAGTTCAGTGATTATAGAAGATTGCAGCCGGGTAGCGAGGAGTCTGGGAACAGAATTGAGGAATATAAAAAACTATGATATACAGAACATTGCAAAATAAATACGTTATTATGTTTGGAAGGAACAGAATAAATGGTATTTTTATTAAAATTTAATACATAAGTTATGATAAAAAACTGGCTCTTTTTCGTGATAATAGTTATGGCTGTTGGTGTAACAGCACAGGAACAGAATCAAGTGATTTTTGATACGGCAGCAAATCAAAATATCCTGATTGGTCATTGTGATTGGAATGCGTTTCAACAGAATGATTTTTCAGATTGGTTTAACCAAGAGTACAACGCATACCAACCCGATGATAACCTCATGCAACAATTATCCCGGTCGCTGAAAGGCAGGGAATTGTCTTTTAAAGTTTACCAGGGTAGTTGGTGTCCTGACAGCAGACGTGAATTGCCCCGGCTGAAAAAAATCACAGACGACCTGAAACCCGATGTATTTACCGATATTATATCTCTGAACCGGGCTAAACGCCTTAACACCAATGCTCTCCCAGAAGATGACATTGAATTTGTACCAACCATCGTTATTTACCTCGATGGTGTTGAGGTGGGGCGTATTGTTGAACAACCTGATTATTCCATGGAAGCAGACATTGTAAAATATCTAGAAGAGGAGTTGAATGAGGAATGAAAATAATCAGTAGTATTATTTTGTAGCATCTTTTAATAATGTGGGCTGATCTCGCAAATGGCACGCTATGTGTCATGTGGTGAAAATCCCCGTCTTTTGAAAGTTTTACTAGAATTATTACTATTTTTGAAGAAACTGATATTATTATGGCCCATAAATTATTTTTACTTGATGCTTATGCACTGATATTCAGGAGTTATTACGCTTTTATCCGTAATCCCAGAGTGAATTCAAAAGGCCTGAATACATCCGCCATTTTTGGTTTTGTCAATACCCTTGAGGAACTTTTAAGAACAGAGAATCTTTCACACATCGCGGTGGTGTTTGACCCCCCTGGCCCGACATTCAGAAATAAAATATATCCGGAATATAAAATTCAAAGGGAAGCGACACCTGAAGACATCAAAAAAGCTGTGCCTCACATCAAGAAAATCTTGGATGCATATAACATCAACGTAATTGAAAAAGAAGGGTATGAAGCCGATGATGTCATTGGTACTATTTCAAAAACCGCTGCCAAACAGGATTTTGAAGTCTATATGATGACGTCTGATAAAGACTACATGCAACTTGTGGATGACAAAGTTTTTATGTACAAACCACGACGTTCGGGACAAAAAGGCAACATGGTGTTGAAAACGCCGGATGTGTTAAAAAAATTCAATATAAGATCAACTGATCAGGTGATTGATATTCTTGCTTTGTGGGGAGACAGCTCAGATAATGTCCCTGGCGCACCTGGAATTGGCGAAATAACAGCCCAAAAACTGATATCGGAATTCGGCTCGGTGGAAAATTTGCTTAACAATACAGATAAACTCAAAGACAAACAAAAAAAAAATATTGAAGGCAACAAAGACCAGATATTGTTATCAAAAAAGCTGGTCACCATTGACCGCAATGTCCCGCTGGATATTGATTTAAGCACACTGAAGTTTTCAAAACCTGATAAAAACAACCTCAAACTATTATTTGACGAACTGGAATTCAATGCTCTGTCAAAACGTATTTTAGGAGAACCGGCACAATCTTCACCCATACAGAACACACTGTTCGGAACAGGAAATGATGATGATAATAAGGACACAACATCTGTTGCAGGCAAACGCAGTATTAAAACCGAAAACCCTGAATATATCCTGGCAGACACAAACTATCTCCGAAAAGAACTGATAAAATACATGAACAAGGTAGATGCTTTTGCTTTTGATACTGAAACAACTGGTGTGGACCCACATAAAGCAAAACTTTTAGGAATGTCATTTGCCGCCCAAAAAAGCAAAGCATGGTACGTGATGATGCCTGAGGATGAAGATGAGAAAAAGAAAGTAGCCGCTGAATTCAAAAGTGTGCTTGAAGATTCAGATAAGATGAAAATAGGGCAGAACATCAAATTTGATATTCTGATGATGAGGCAATACGGCATTGATATAAAAGGCCGTTTGTTTGATACCATGATTGCTCATTATTTGCTACACCCCGAACTTAGGCACAACATGGATTATATGGCTGAAACAATATTAAACTATCAGCCCATTTCACTTGAGAGTCTGATTGGGAAAAAAGGAAAATATCAAAAAAAGATTACGGACATCCCTGTGGAAAAGTTAAAAGATTACGCTGCCGAAGATGCTGATATCACATTGCAACTGAAAGAAGCCCTGAAACCACTGCTAAAAAAAGAAAAACTGGAAAATTTGTTTTATGATGTGGAAATGCCATTGGCTTATGTGCTTTCAGACATGGAATTTGTGGGCGTGCATCTGGATACCAAACAACTTGAAAAACTGGCAAACAAACTCAAAAATGAATTAAATGAGATAGAAAACAAAATACACGAGATGTCAGGTCAGGAATTTAACATCAATTCACCCAAACAATTGGGAGAGATGCTTTTTGACAAATTGAAAATTACCGGTAAACCACCAAAAACCAAAACCAAACAATATTCAACATCCGAAGAAACATTACAAAAACTGAGTGACAAACATCCTGTAATTCAAAAAATACTTGAATACCGCTCCGTGAAAAAGTTGCTGTCAACCTATGTGGAGGCATTGCCTAAACTAATCAATGAAAAAACTGGCCGGATACATACATCTTTCAATCAAACGGTAACAGCAACCGGCAGGCTCAGCTCAAACAACCCCAATTTACAGAATATTCCCATACGGGAAGAACGGGGCAGGGAAATCCGCAAGGCATTTTGTGTCACCAATGATAATTACCTGTTTTTATCTGCAGATTATTCTCAGATTGAATTACGCCTTATGGCACACATCAGTGGCGATGAACACATGAAAACCGCATTTATGAACAATGAGGATATCCATGCAGCTACGGCTGCCAAAATCTTTAAGAAAGACATCCGTGATGTTTCCGAAACGGAACGCTCCAAAGCCAAAACTGCCAATTTTGGTATCATATACGGTATTTCTGCTTTTGGTTTATCTCAGCGTTTGAATATCCCACGTACTGAAGCCAAAATACTGATAGATGAGTATTTTGAAAATTTCCCTGCTGTAAAAGAATTCATGGACAAAAGCGTTGAAAAAGCCAGGAAAAATGGATATGTTGAAACTCTCATGGGCAGAAAACGCTATCTGCCCGATATCAATTCACGCAATGCAACGGTACGTGGTATGGCAGAACGCAATGCTATAAACACCCCATTACAAGGCTCGGCAGCTGATATCATCAAAGTAGCCATGATAAATATTTACAACCGCATCATTGATGAAGGGCTTAAAGCGAGGATGAATCTGCAGGTGCATGATGAACTGAATTTTGAATGCCCTGTTGATGAAAAAGACAAACTGGCTGAGATAGTGAAATATGAAATGGAAAACGCTGTACACTTGTCGGTGCCACTTACCGTTGAACTGGGAACCGGCAAAAACTGGCTGGAAGCACACTGATAAGCAAAAAATTACACATAACAAACAGCAAATAACAAATAAATTGCAATGACCAAAAGAGAAAATTCAAAACTTGCTATTCTGCCATTGGTATTGTTTTGAATTTATGAAATTAAATTTTTTTGGCAGTTTGTTTGGTCATTGTTTTTTGGTTATTGCAATTTATTTGAGATTTGAAATTTTACAAAATGGGTGTAATTGCCAATCAAATACTGATACTTGGTATCATTGCATTGACAGGCCATGTGGCATTTAAGCTGAAGGCCATCAACAAAAATATCAACCATGGACTGGTGCGCATTATCATGAAGATAACCCTGCCACTGCTGCTTTTTACCACTGTTGCAAACCTTGAAACCAATACTCAGACATTGATAAACGGGGTTGTCATTTATTTTGCCGGGGCTTCTGCAATTGTAATATTATATGCTTTATCCTGCCTGAGTGCATCGGTTCTTAAGCTTGACAGGCAAAACACTGCTTTGCACAGGGTACATACCATGTTTGGCAATGTGGTTTTTTTGGGCTTCCCTTTGATGGATACGCTGTTTCCCGGCGGCAAAGGACTGCTGTATGCTACCTTGTTTCAGCTTGGGCAGGACAGCCTCATGTGGACATGGGGAATCATCATGCTTAGCAAAGCGGCCGGAAAATCAACAAAACATTCATGGAAAAACTTGTTTAATCTGAATACTCTGGCTTTTGCCCTGGGGGTTTTGTTTTATTTCTCCGGCATCAAATTGCCAAAGGTCTTCAACGAGGCTCTTTCCGGTGTTGGTCATACCACTATTTATTTGTCCATGGTGTATGTGGGGGCGGTACTTGCACAAGTGAAATTTGTTTCGCTGATAAAAAACATACGCACTTATTTGCTCAGCATCAATAAATTACTGATCGGCCCAGCCATTGTTGCTGCCCTGTTGTATGCCATGCAGTTTTTGGGATTTTCATGGATGGATACCGACGCCATTGTGGTGATTGTATTGCAGGCTGGCATGCCTTGTATGATCATGATATCAGTAATTGCCAGAGAACTTGGGCTCAATGATTTTCAGGCAACACAGAACATTTTTGTTACCACAGTGCTGAGTCTGGGCACATTGCCTTTGCTGTATTACCTGTTGATGTTGGTGTTTTAAGTTAATTTATCATCTTTCCTGTTGGCCTTGATGCTGACGCCTGAAACTATTTGCTTTGCTTCGAATGGCATTGCCCTTTTGATGCATCCCCTGATTGTCGTAATAATTGGCCAATGTCATGGCTATGTTGTAATTTCCGGGATAAATGTTAAATGCTTTTTCCCATGCCTTTATCGCTTGTACAGTATCCCCTGACAGCAGATGATAATTGCCCTTATCCACCCACACTTTATCATTTTGGGGATTGGCATTTTTTACCAATATGTTGCTGTATTTCAATGCTTTTTCATACTTTTTCTGATTGGCATACAAACGCATGATATTTTCAATGCTTTTGGTTTGACCCGGATTATAAGTAAGCACAGAATCATACATGACAATTGCTTTTGCTGTATCTTGCTTATACTCATTTACTCTGCCCAGATAATAAAACACTTTATCCTTATCTTTTCTAAAACCATGTTCTTTGCAGTACCAAAGGTCTTGTTCTGCCTCGTCCAATTTGTTTTGATAAAACCTGGCTACCCCTCTGTTTAACCATGATTCATATATAGTGCTGTCATACATGATGCTTTTTGTGAAGTATGTTTCAGCGGTTTCATAATCCCTGCCCACAATAAGATAAACATAACCGAGGTTATGATATGGATTGGCGTATGTGCTGTCTATTTCAATAGCTTGTTGAAAATGATCAATGGCTTCTTGTATTACTTTATTCATTCGTTGCAGAGGAACCTTGGCTTTTATACCTGCATAAATTTGTGAAACAAGGTAATTGGCATATAGGTTATTGGCCTTTGCAGAGTTTTCAAGCTTGGAAATATCTGCTTCATACAAGGTATTTCTGTTTTTCCAATCGGGAGTTCTTTTCATGCTAATAATTGAAAACGGTAAAATTATTAGTATGCTCAATGCTATGATGCCGGATCGGTTTTGAGGCTTTTCAATATCAGTTCGTTGCTTCAAAACATGAAATATCAACCATGTGATGCCAATGGCAAAGCCCAGTGATGGAATAAACAACAAACGTTCAGCAATGATACCTGTTAAAGGGAAAAATATATTTGAAAACGGAATGATCGCTATCAGATAAACAGCAATGGCAAAAGACCATATTGTTCTTTTTTTAAAGCCTTTAAATATAATATACAAGAGAGCCAAATGTACCAGGATTGACACAATGACCACTGGATTGAATATTCCGGCTGCAGGTACCAATGCGTAGCCATAATAGAAACGCAACGGAAATGGCAAAAACAACAATTTCAGATACCATGCGAGGGAATAAAATACAACACCGATTTTCGTTGTCACTGTTTTGTCCATGAAAAGAGGATTTTGCCATTTGTAAACAGGAGCATTTTGCTCCGGTAAACTCATCTTGGGAATGATGTAAATAATAAACAACACAATACCGGACAAAATTCCGAGACCAATTAAAAACCATACACGCTTTGGAATTTTCAATTGTTTTATTCGGTGGGTTTCCCTTTGTAATGGTTGGTGGTGAGTGTATATGGCAAAAAACAACAGAAAAAACGGAAGAAAATATTCCCCGGCTTTAGGATGAATGAAAGAAACAGCGAATGAAAAAAGAAAAAACACTAACGCCATAATCATTGCTGGGTGTTTGATTTTGATCATGGGTTTAGTTTTGTTCTTTCTCAGTAACCACAAGCCAATCAGAATAAATATAATAATTTGTATTGATGTGCTGAAGCCAGTGCTGACCAGAGGTTTTAAAAGGTCAGGAACAGTATAAATGCAAACTGAAACCACCAGTTGTAAAATAGCAATAAATACATGCGTGCGGACAGTTTCTTTTGTAGTCTTCATCTGCTTGCGTGTAACATTTCCTGATGGATTAAAAACTTCACGGCTGCGGAAAAACCACAGGCTCAAAGGAATAATGACAACAAAAATCACCGCTGTTTCTTTGGCCAAAAATGCAAGGCCCAATAGCAATATCCCTGCTATACCTGTTTGCCATTTACGGGTATCGTAATATTTGATAAATTGTATCCATGAAAGCACAGACAAAAACAAGCACAGAATTTCTTCTCTGTTTTTCAGACTAAGTACAACTTCACTGTGTAGAGGGTGAATAGCATAAATAGTAAGCGCTATCAAAATAAACCATAAAGAAACCTGAGAAAATAGTTTTCGGAACAATAGAAACAGCACGAACATCAAGGCTGCATACCATAACAGATTCATCAAATGAAAAATGGACGTATTTTCTCCGAATAGTTGATATTCTATTGCATACAAGGCGATTGTCAATGGTCTGTAACCAAATTGCTGATCGCGTTCGTTATGATACCGGGATGAAAATATCGCAGGGATACCCTTAATACCTTGCTGTGCAATTTCCTTGTCCTCAATAACGTAGTTGTCATCAATGTTGTAACCATGGTTAATGGATGGCCCATAAAGGGCAAAAGTAATTAGCACAAACCATAAGGCCGTCAATAGTTGGATGTTAATAGATGGCTTCTTCATAAATAATTAGTTGCTCAAAGATAATAAACTCCTTTTAATCAGCATGAAAAGCAGATATTTTTTTTTCTATATTGACCAAGCTTCACAAAGGCTCTATACATTACCGAACATTACCGATTTTCTTAAAGTACCTTAACTTAAGATATGTGCAAGTAAAGAAAAAATGATTTAAGAACACTAGTACACTGCGTTACAG
>JBNGDT010000112.1:0-8570 GCA_049975305.1 Bacteroidales bacterium
GCTGCTTATTTACTTTTATCCGGAAAATCCGGAACGCCGGGTATGACCGGCGGATTTTCTTCCAGTTTTTTCATGGCAATTTCAATGGCTTTGTTCAATTGTTGATCTTCACCATTGAATTCTTTCCACGGGTCGTTCCACACTTCAATGTCAGGTTCTACACCATGCCCTTCGATGATCCATTGGCTTGTGTCGGGTGTTGTTTTCTTAAAAAGTTTAATTAAGAAAATATTAGGAATTTCGCTCAGGATTCCATGTAGAAAAGTTGTATCTTGCAATATATGAAACTTGATATGGACATATTCAAAGCAAAAGGGGCCACAATGGATCCGGTCAAAGGCAGGTTGCTGATATCCGAGCCTATTTTGCCTGATATGATATTCAGCCGTTCAGTGGTATTTATTACGGACGATACTGGCAATAAACATTCCGGTCTTATACTCAACAAAGCAGCAGGGATAAAATTGGGAAAAGTGCTTTCTGAATTTAAAGGGGCTGATTTTGACGTTTACCTTGGAGGCCCCGTTGAAATAGAAAGGTTGTTTTATCTGCATTCGTATGGTGATTTGATTAAAGGCGCAATAAAAGTAACTGACAAACTGTGGTGGGGAGGCGATTTTTCAGCAGTGAAAGAAATGTTACATGCAGGTGTGTTAAAACCTGACAAAATCATGTTTTTCCTGGGATATTCCGGTTGGTCAGAAGGGCAGCTGAAAGATGAACTGGATGATGGAGCATGGCTTGTGGCTGATGTTCCAAGTGAATTTGTGTTTTCCGATCGTGAATCCAAATGGAGCCGTTCTTTGAATTTTGTGGATGCAAAATATCAGATTTGGCGCAATTTTCCCGAAGATCCCGCACTTAATTGATGTAATCCCATTCAGACGCATTTGAAACGATAGCATGAATGCACGAAAGAACAATAGCGTGGTGGAAACTTAGATATGGAAAAAATAAGAACACATAAAGCATTGTAACTATTCAGGCTAATACATTTTTTAACGCTTGTTACTGCTGATACACAGTGAAATGAAGATAGCGAGAAGGCACGATAAGGCGATTGGACGATGTAACAACAGCATTGAAAATATGCTATCATGCAATCGTAACTTTGCGACATTGCACCTTTGCGGTGAGAAGCTACTTTTGCTGATACTCTCTCATGTATAATTCTTCAGTGCTTAAAAATGCAGGTTGATTTAACCTTTGCCCTTTGAAAACTCATAAATAGTATAAATTTATCTTAAAATCTTGTTAATTACGCAACATGTAACATATTGATTGTTATTTTTGAACATATAAATTCAATTTTAGCTATGAAACAAACGACAATACTTTTGGTGCTTTTCTTTTTCATGACATCCTGTAATAATGATGAAACAGGAAAGAAGAGATGGGATTATCCGAAGACAAAAAAGACAGACGTTGTGGATGAATATTTTGGTACAGAAGTGCCGGATCCATATCGCTGGCTTGAAAATGACACTTCTCCGGAAACGAAAGCATGGGTAAAAAAACAAAATGAAGTTACTTTTTCGTACCTTGAAAGCATAGAATTTCGTGATGAAATCCGGAAACGGTTAAAATCAATATGGGATTATCCAAAAATCTCTGCACCATGCCATAAGGCAGGGTATTATTTCCTGTATAAAAATGATGGATTGCAAAATCAGTCTGTGCTGTATTATAAATCTAAGATTGAAGATGAAGACAAGGTATTGCTGGATCCAAATAAATTATCCGAAGATGGTACTGTGGCATTGGCAGGCATATCGGTATCAGATGATGGCAAATACCTGGCCTATGGCATTTCCAGGAGTGGAAGCGACTGGAATGAATATTACGT
Organism: Bacteroidales bacterium; assembly: GCA_049975305.1. Lineage (GTDB taxonomy): Bacteria > Bacteroidota > Bacteroidia > Bacteroidales > ML635J-15 > JAQIBY01. The sequence continues at coordinate 1,847 of JBNGDT010000112.1, forward strand.
GAAAGAAATTGAATCCGGCAAGGTACTTGATGATAAACTGGAGTGGATAAAGTTTTCGGGGGTTACCTGGTTTGAAGATGAACTGTTTTACAGTCGTTACCCGGAACCTGAAGAAGGTATGGCGCTGTCATCTGAAAATAAGAACAACAAGATATATCATCATACATTGGGCGATGATCAGTCAAAAGACAAATTGGTTTATGAAGATCCCGAACACCCGGATTGGGAATTCAGTGCTGTAACCACAGATGATAATAAATATTTGATTATTTATGTTACCGAATCAACCTCCGGAAATGCGTTGTATCTGAAAGATTTGAAAAATGAACAATCTGAAATACAAAAAATCATTATCGATTTTGAGAATGATTACTGGGTAGTTGATCACATTGACGGTAAATTATACGTTATGACTAATGATGATGCAGCAAAATACAGGTTGATTGCTATTGATCCCGACAATCCTGAACCTGAAAACCGTGAAACGGTAATTGAAGAAAAAGATTTTGTGTTGCACTCGGTAAAATACATCGGAGGGAAACTTATCGCACAGTATCTGAAAGATGCTCATTCTGTTGTTAAGGTTTTTGATAAAGATGGCACATTTTTGTATGATGTGGATATTCCTGTTTTGGGAACTGTTTATGGTTTCGGTGGAGAAAAAGAAGACACGGTAAGCTTTTATACAGTTACATCGTTTACCACACCTTCAACGGTATATAAATACAATATTCAGACCAACACATCTGAGTTATACCAGACATCCAAAATTGATTTTGATGCCGGAAAATACGAGACCAGGCAAGTGTTTTATGAAAGCAAAGACGGCACAAAAGTGCCCATGTTTATTGTGCACAAAAAAGGCATTGAACTGGATGGGGCTAATCCAACCATTTTGTATGGTTATGGTGGTTTTAACATCAGTTTGACTCCATCGTTTTCTATATCACGGCTGGTATGGCTTGAACAAGGTGGTGTGTATGCTGTTGCAAACCTTCGTGGTGGTGGAGAATATGGTGAAGAATGGCACCAGGCAGGCACAAAAATGAACAAACAAAATGTGTTTGATGATTTCATTGCAGCTGCTGAATACCTTATAAACAAGGATTACACAAATCCTGATAAACTTGCTGTCATGGGAGGTTCAAACGGGGGCCTGCTCGTGGGGGCAGTTATCAATCAGCGTCCTGATCTTTTCCATGTTGCCGTGCCATCGGTAGGGGTAATGGATATGTTGAGGTACCATTTGTTTACCATTGGCAAATTCTGGGCAAGCGATTACGGCACAAGCTCAGACAGCAAGAAAATGTTTGAATACCTCTATGCATATTCACCACTGCACAATATTGATTCAGATAAGGATTATCCGGCGGTATTGGTAAAAACAGCCGATCACGATGACCGTGTTGTCCCTGCACATTCTTTTAAATACATTGCTACTTTGCAGGAAAAATACGAAGGCAACAATCCCGTAATGATTCGTATTGAAACCAAAGCAGGCCATGGGTCAGGGAAACCAACCGAAAAAATCATTGATGAATACGCTGATATGTATGCATTTATCTTTGATAATATGGATATCACACCGGAATTTTATGACTAGTGTCAAGTCAGGCTTAAGATGACATGCCCCAACATGGCTGCATAATATGGATTTTTTGACGTGAACATTCGCCTGAAACAAAATTAACGCATAGTTTGTCACAAAACATTTGTTCATCTTGAACACTATTGTATTTTTGTAGTGAACCAAGTCAGCAATGTCATCATGAATAATTATTTATACCAGCATTTTAGAAAATACCATTTTACGGAAACAGCATTCAATAAGCTGATGAGCAAGCGGATATATAAAGTATTGCTTGTGTGCAGCCGGTATGATGCATTTATCCTAGAAGAAGACGGCAGAATTGATGAGCAGTTGTTTAACGAGTATGTGTCTCTCAATTTGCGTTATCCGCCTGAAATTATACAGGTTTCAACCGCTGAAGATGCCATTGTGATATTGAAACAAGAAAAAATCAACCTTGTGATCAACATGTTGAGTGTGGAAGACATGGATCCGTTTGAACTGTCATATTTCATTAAAGAATCCTATCCCACGATTCCCATTGTTGTTTTAACGCCGTTTTCACGGGAAATATCTGACAAGCTCGAAACCATTGACAACCGAGTCATTGATTATGTGTTTTCATGGCTAGGGGATGTCGCTATATTGCTCGCTATCATAAAGTTATTGGAAGACAAGCGCAATGTGGAATATGATGTGAATCACGTAGGGGTTCAGACAGTGATTTTGGTGGAAGATTCAGTCAGGTATTATTCTTCTTACCTTCCAACATTGTACAAGATATTGATTAAACAGGCCAAACACTTTACAAGCGAAGGACTGAACGAGCATCAGAAAATGTTACGCATGCGTGGCAGGCCAAAAATTTTACTGGCCACAACTTATGAGGAAGCTGTATTTCTGTATGAAAAATACAAAAGCAATTTACTGGGCGTTATCTCAGATATACGTTACCAACGAAACGGGAAACTTGATCCTGAAGCGGGTTTTCGCCTGGCTGAAATGATCAAAAAAGAAAACAATTTGACACCCATGCTTTTGCAATCAAGCAATTATGACAACTTTGAAAAAACCCGAGAGTTGGGTGCTCATTTTATGTATAAATATTCAAAAACACTTTTGCACGAGCTCAAGGATTTTGTAACTGAATATTTTGCATTTGGTGATTTTATCTTTTATGATCCGGATACAGGCAAGGAAGTTGCCAGAGTATCCAACCTAAAAGACCTTCAGGAGTGTATATTTGATATCCCCGATAAGACAATAATGGATTATGCGGATCTGAATCAGTTTTCAAGGTGGCTGAAAGCCAGGGCGCTTTTCCCCATTGCAGACATATTGCATTCTGCGACGGTTGAAGATTTCTCAGGGCCAAAAGAAATTAAAAAATACATTTATGATGCCATTGCATGGTATCGTTACAACAAATGCCGGGGGATTATTGCAAAATTCTACCGTGATAATTATGATGAATACCTAATGTTTACAAGGATAGGTGATGGATCACTTGGTGGTAAAGCCAGGGGGTTGGCATTTATTGATAATTTGATTAGCCGCAATGAATTGACCGACAGGTATGAAAATGTGCTGGTAACCATACCACGTACCCTGGTAATTACCACAGACCTGTTTGATGATTTTATGGAAAGTAACGATTTGTTAACATTTGCCCTTGAAGAGACTGATGATAAAAAAATTCTGGAAAAATTTGTTGAAGCCACACTTCCCGAACATCTTGTTGATGACCTGAGAAAATTTGTTGAAGTGGTGAGAAATCCCATTGCAGTACGCTCTTCAAGTCTTTTAGAAGATTCGCATTATCAGCCGTTTGCCGGCATATACAACACCTATATGATCCCTTCTGACGAAGATATCACTGCCAGCCTTGAGATGCTAAAAGTGGCTGTTAAGTCTGTATATGCATCAGTGTATTATCAGGACAGTAAAGCCTATATGAATGTAACAAAAAATGTCATTGATGAAGAGAAAATGGCAGTAGTTTTACAGGAATTGTGCGGGAAACGTCATGGAGATTTATTTTATCCTACCATTTCTGGCGTGGCCAGGTCCATTAATTTCTACCCTATTGACCAGGAAAGAAGTGAAGATGGTATTGTAAACCTTGCCTATGGTCTGGGGAAATATGTGGTTGATGGGGGGGTGTGCCTGCGTTTTTCACCTAAACATCCGAAAAAAATATTGCAATTGAGCAATGTAGCTATGGCATTACGTGAAACCCAGAAAAAGTTCCTGGCACTGGATATGAACAAAGGTAGCTTTACCATCAATACAGATGACGGCGTGAACCTGATTCAAAATGATATCAATACGGACATGGATAATGATGTAATGAAACATGTGGTTTCAACCTATGATTACAATGATAATGTGTTACGGGACGGAATTTCCAGGTCAGGCAAAGGAAAGCCAATTGTTTCTTTTGCAAATATTTTGAAACATAATTACATCCCGCTTGCTGAAATTATTTCAGATGTGATACAAATAGGTCAACGGGAAATGAATAATCCGGTAGAAATTGAATTTGCAGTGTGTCTGAATGTGCCTGACGAACCGTTTGGAAATGTATTTAACTTATTGCAGATACGTCCAATTGTGGATAATCAGGAAACCATTAACCTGAACCTGAAAAAAGTGGCTGAACAAAAAACCATTATGATTAGCGATTCGGCATTAGGCAATGGTATTTATGATGACATCAAACATCTGGTGTATGTAAAACCGGAAACCTTTGATCCCGCCAATAATCCGAAAATTGCTGACATAATAGGGAAAATTAATGAAGAGTTACAGGATCAAAATGAAAAATTCATTCTTATTGGCCCGGGCAGATGGGGAAGTACTGACCCGTGGCTCGGCATTCCTGTACGGTGGGCACAGATTTCAGCAGCCCGCCTGATGGTTGAAGCCAGCATTAAAAATTACCATGTGGATCCTTCACAGGGAACCCACTTTTTTCAGAATTTAACATCTTTTCATGTGGGATATTTCACGGTGAATACCAACATTGGCAAAGGATATTATGATGTCGAATACCTGAATGAACAACCCGCTGTCTATGAAGATAAATATCTGCGACACATCAAATTTGATAAACCGGTTCAGATATTGATTGATGGCAAAAAGAGCAGAGGCGTGATCATGAAAGCGGGGGAAGATTTCAATCGGGAAAACGACAATGGTTGAGGCAGTGAGCGGCGCGTTGGCGAATTGGCGATGGGTGATGGCACGAAAACACGAGGAGGCGATGGGGCGAGTTGGCGATGGGGCGATGGGTGATTGTGTGATGGCACGAAAGAACGATTGTGCACTGCAGGGATGGGATTTATCGCATTCCGGATAAGTGCAACAATTTGCGATGTTGAGATAGTGAAAGAGTGAGATGGATTTATAGGATAAAAGAAAAACATGATTATGAATAAAATATTTTGTATCTTTGGTGTCGGAAAATATTATATTGTATAACAAACTAAAATCAAAAAACTATGAAGACAAACATTTTATTTATGATTTGCTTGCTGGTTACTACAGGGTTAGTGGCTCAGCCGGCTTTTACTTTACTAGAAGACAATCTTCTCGAAGGATGGGATTCTGATGACATTGTTTATGATGAAAGTTCCGGAATAGGCTTTGTTACCGATGGCCGTGATGTTTTTATGACAACAGACGGGGCCACCTGGGAATTGACTAATTTTCCTGATTTAATTGAGCGCGATTATATTGATGATTTAGCCTTGCTTGATGGCCGGTTTTTCATGGCTGCTTCAGGCTCTGTTTATGAGTATAATATCGCCGGTGGTGCCTGGGAAGAACAAGCAGGCATTACCAATGGCTACGTGAATAGCATTCACACGGTTAACGGTAAGCTGTATGCGATTGGTACGTATTATTCAAGTGATAGTTATATTTTTACATCCGATGATTATGGTGCAAACTGGAATGAAAGAGCATTCCTTGGTCAGGATTGGTATGGAATAGTTGATGATTCCTATGGGTATTTTATTTTTGCTAATGAAGACAGTGTGTGCTATACTTCTGATGGGATTAATGTGACTACGATTGATTTTACTTCCATAGGTGGGTTTGGCAATGGTTATGATGCTGTTTATAACATGACAACTGAACAGACCACTGATTATTTTTATTACAAAGGGGATACAATAGCCCGGTATGATGCATCCGATGATACCTGGACAGGGTTGACCCAAAGTGCTGTTGCAAATGTGATTATGTACGAGGGATTGGCTGCTTGTGATTCCGTTTTATACCTGGGGGCTGTATCTTTTTCAGGCTTTAGTCTTGGTGTCCATCTTTTGGCAAGTCATGATCACGGCGAAACCTGGACTGAAATAGTTGATCCGGGAATAGGAACGTTGCCTTTTATTGAAGATGTTTACCAGTATGCTGAAGAAGGTTTTTTTATTAATTCAGAGATGTATGAATTGTTTTCATCCACTGATGGGGCAACATTTACTTCTGCTCAGGATAATTTATACAATACGAGATATCAACTTGCAGTAAATGACAACGTTGTTATTCGCGGTAGCGAAAATTCCGGGATTGTTCGAAGTGAAGATTTACTTACGTGGAATTATGGAAATTCCGGATTACCTGCATTGTTGGAGAATTTTGTCTTGGTCGTGGATGTATTAAACCATAATGGAACGCTATACGCATCTGTTATTACCGATCCAATGACCAATGCCTGTGGTTTGTTTAAAAGCACAAACAACGGACAGTCATGGAGTGAAGTAGCAGCCCATACCTCAGATGATGTGTTTATGTTCGGAGGCACCGATGCAGATTATTTTTACCTCGTTCTGGAAACCCAAACAGGCAGGGAATACCTTGGTTACAATGCTGATGCTACAAGCTCAATTGACCTCACAAGCTCCATTGAAGCCCTGAATCCTTCAAAAGTGCACGGCGTAACCGGAGATGGAACTTATACCTATTTGTTTATGGAAACGGCATCAGACAATACGGTTGTGTATTATTCTGATGACCATGGTCAAAGCTGGACAGAAACGCCCTTTAATGAAACCAGCCTTGAATTTTGCATTTCTGAGGAAGGCTCAAGTTACCAGGGCAAAGCTGCTACCCTGATTGATGATGACGGACTTCCAGCTGTGCTGA
>JBNGDT010000113.1:0-8539 GCA_049975305.1 Bacteroidales bacterium
GATTTGGCTCGGGAGGAGGAACTGTTTTTGGCTATAATGGAAATATTGGCATTGGAACCACTAACCCGCAATATAAGTTGGATGTGCGTGGTGAAGCTCATTTTTGCAAAGTACGCGTAAAGTACCCGGGATGGTGTGATCATGTCTATGAAGCAGATTATGAATTGATGCCCCTTGATACATTAGAGGATTTTGTTAAAAAACATAAACACCTCCCCGGCATACCCACCGAAGCCGATGTCATGGAAAACGGCCTTGATCTCGGTGAGATGCACAAAAAACTGCTTGAAAAAGTGGAGGAACTGAGTTTGTATATCATTGAGCAGGAAAAACGAATTAAGGAGCTTGAAAATAATATTGAAAACTAAAAAAAGTCCATGTTATGAACAAATATAGCCTATATTTAAAAATAGCCTTATTTATAATTTTATCCATTGTATTTGTAGCTTGTCCTGACCCAATATATAAAGAATGTACATGGGAGGCAAGAACCACAAAGATGTTATTAAATGTATGTAAACCTGAGTCATATAACATTCCTGTTTATGAATGTGACGCATTGAAAGAACTTGATTCGTGTAGTTATGATTCTTTAAGAATTAATTTATCTTTTGAGGCCGAAATATTACCTAATCAAGAAACTTGTAGTTCACCTCACGATTCATTAATAGGATTTATTTATGAATTGTATGTTATTAGCATAAATGATTATAATGATGAATTCAAAGCTTTTGATACATTAAATTCAATTTTAGATATTACCTATATGGAACCAATTGGGGCACACGGGAAATATGAAATGATAGAATCGCCAATAAATTTACAAGGTTATTTATCAGAAAAACCTGTTCCATGTACCCCAAGCATTTTTATGTTTTTAAATACACCACCTGACACAACACGTTTACAACAATTTATTATTGAATATGAAGAAGAAGATGGTACAAAATATCAAGACACAACACCAGCAATATATGTTAAACCATAAAACAATTAGAAATATTTTTATTACTCTGTTTATTATTTTGTATTCAACAGCATTTTATGCAAAGCCTGTTGATTCAATAAAAGCAAAAGTGGTTGCAGAAAATTATTATAATTTTTTAAAACCGGCAGCGAAAAATGTAAAAATATCAAAAGTCAATACTAAAAATTATAAAGGAATAACTACAAGATATACCTTTGTTTTTGATAATAATGATTTTATTATTGTTTCTGCTGATGATGCTACAGTACCTGTTTTTGGATATTCTACAAAAGGAAATTACAATGATACGATTTATAATGGGAATTTTGAGTATTGGGTGCAAACAGAATACGATGAATGGGTTGCTGAAGTAAGACAGAATAATATAAGCAATGAAAAAACACTGCCTTATTGGAATAAAATTAAATTATAAACAAAAATTTTGCAAAGAATAAAAGTGAGTATGAAGTAGAGCCATTAATAAAAACAAATTGGGGACAATCTAAACCAAATATAGCCCCCTTTTGTTATGATGAATGTGCATATAATTATTATGTTAGTGATGAAAATTCTGATTGTTATTGTGGTAAATGTTTAGCAGGTTGTGTAGCGGTAGCGATGGCTCAAATAATGAATTATTGGCGGTATCCCGCTGATGATTTTGATTGGTGTAATATGCCAAATATATTATCAACATATTCAAGCAATTATGTACAAGAAAGAAATGCAATTGCAGAATTAATAGCGGATTGTGGAGATAAATCAGAAATGAATTATTGTAGTAACGACTGTGGATCAGGCACCAGTATATCTAAAGCAAAAAAGGCCTTGAAAAATGATTATGGTTATAGCAACGACATGATACTTAGACATAGATGGCATACAATTTCCTGGAAGAATAAAATACGCAATAGCCTTGATAATCATCAACCAATATTTTACAGTGGATGTACAAAACTTATAAATGGTGCTTGTCATGCATTTGTTTGTGATGGATATAAGAGTGATGATTATTTCCATTTTAATTGGGGGTGGAATGGTAGCAATGACGGTGATTTTTATATCAAGGATGATGATGGTTCCCCTGTTATTGATTACCATAAAGGGCAAGCAGCAATATTTTATATAGAACCTGATGGCTCATCTGCTTATTGCTGTGATGATACAAAGCATATTTCAAATACTGTAGATCAAAACAATCCCTTTAATCCAAATTTCCCGTTTATTACATGGTATGGTATTCCTTCGTATTATAATTATTATACTTATATGGCAACAAATATTCCACTGGCTTCTGAGATTATTTATCAAGACGGAGAACCATACCTGAAATACAATGATATTAAAGCAGGAACAATAATTGCAGATGATGTTACCATTCCTGAAAAAACCATTGTGACTTTTTCTGCTTATGATGAAGTCATACTAACAAATTTTGAAACATCTGGGGATGGCGAGTTTGTTGCTCAAACTATCCCTTGTCCTTATTTTGATAATTCAAAATCCATACCTTATTCAATTATTGAGGATAATGAAGTTCCGGATAATTTGAGTGACAAAATAAGTAAGATTAGTATTTATCCTAACCCTTTTCAGGACAGATTTACCTTAGAAATAAATACAGATTTTGGAGACAATATACAATTACAAATTATTGATATGCAAGGCAATATATTAAAAACGGTAAACATAAATTTACCAGATAATGAATCTGTATTTTTAACAAAAATATCGGCACAAAACTTCAAACCCGGTTTATATATTTTACAATTAACCAGCGAATCTAATGTTGAAACAGTAAAAATCATAAAACAATGATACACCTCCCCGGCATACCCACCGAAGCCGATGTCATGGAAAACGGCATTGATCTTGGTGAAATGCACAAAAAACTGCTTGAAAAAGTGGAGGAACTGAGTTTGTACATCATCGCACAGGAAAAACGCATCAAAAACCTTGAAAAACAACTGAAACAATGAAAAAAATACCATACATAGTGTTAATTTGCAGCCTGTTCATGATTACCCAGGCTTTAGCACAATCCCGCAAAGCCGGTCCCATCAACAGCGGTTTTGTGTTTATTGACGGGGAATATATTGAGCCACCTTATACCGTGAAACGCAAGGGCATGACTGTGTATCTGAATGATATCCAAATAATGCAAGAGCAAAAAGTGTTGACAAAAGAGGACTTTTTGCTTCCGAAAAAAGACCCGGGATTACCACCAAATCTTACAAAAAAGGACAGTATTGACAAAATTTATTCGGAAAGTGTTGATAAATATGGTGCAAGTTACATTAGTGTTAAGCTTTATTATTTATACTTGATTTACGATTTTAAAACAGCAAGAGACAGCGCTTTAGAATATTTTCGTTCTTTACCTAATATAAAATCTGCTACAGGGTATGATATTGTTGAAGTTGAAGCACACAATGGGGAAAAACGTAAAATAATGCTTGGTGGTGGTTCTTTTAGGGATTTTAGTAAAAGATTTGGCCCGGATGGAGAAGGATTGCCCAGACGAAGAAAATACGTAGAGTATGTCAATCAACAAGTGCAAAGCATTGGTAATGCATTAAAATCAGGCAAGATATATTTTGTTTTTAAGGATACAACCCGTTTTGATGATTTTGCCCGGTTTTACCTCTCCCCCCGTAGCGGGAAAAAAATCCTCAGGCAATTAAATACGGTGTGTGAATCTGACAGTCTCAGTTTTGAGCAAAAAAAGGCATACATTAAAGAAAACATACTAAAAAGCAACCAGGCCCATCCTTACCTTGATAAAATCATCAACAATTTTAGCCTTGATGAAAAGCGTTTGAAAACGGACGATAACAATACCACAGGGCACCTAAAAAAGAACATGGATGATTTGAATAAAAATGGTGAAGGAAAAAGCAACAACAAAAATGTTAACCCTGCCTACAGTCCACAAAACATCAACATAAACATTGGGTCACCTGACCCATGGTCAAACCGGTATTTTTTACATACCAGCTTTGATAATTTATGTTTGAATTTGCGTGATCTAACTATTGATCAGGGGTATGCAAACCCTGTGTATTACGTAGATTACACAAACGGCGATGATAACTGGGGTAACCTGACTTATAATAATTTCATAAATTTTGCAAATGCAGGTATTAATTTTTGGGCATCACATGGTACGGAAAAAATACCGGGAAATGAAAATTCAGGTTACATTGAAGTCATTTATGCAAACTCTGAGAACGCTTTATTAAATTGGTTTAATGGCAATTCTCAGACAGGCTTCGGCATTATACAATTACCTGCTAATGAAAATAATGGCTGGAATAATTCAGTAACATCAGAACCTTATGTATTAGTGGCTTATCCCGATATAGCCCAACAATACTGAAGCGATGATATAAGTTCAAACAAAGCCATTACCATTTTTGGAGTATGTTTTTCCTATCAAAATGGCTTTGTTGAAGCTTGTGGAAATGGGGGTGCTACCTTTGGTTACGAAGAAAGTGCAGCAAGTTCAAATGTTATAAACACCATGAATAACCGTTTATTTAAGCGTTTAAACGGGACCACATTGTCTAACGGTGAATTTATACGCAATACAAGAGATGCCATGGATGATTTAACAAGTATTGATGGATTCAAAATGTACCCTTCCAATGCTATGTTTACCCTTTGCCCATCCATCGCCGAAAAATACCCCGCTGAAAATGCAACAGTGCCCAGCACTGTACAAAGCGGGTACATTAAGTTTGATACATGGTGTGATGCATCTGAATCAGCAGATCAAGCTCTGAGTTTTGATGTTCAAAATGGTGATATTACGATATACCAGAAATCATGGGTGGGCAGTGGTAACTCTAATCAGATCAATTTTCAGTGGAGCGGATCTTACGGAGTAGTAACGGTAACCGTAAACCCCGAATACATACGTGCATACAATGGTGGTCAGCGTTTGGATTATGATGGCGTTATACCAAATGCAGAAATGGGTTCTTATACGTTTACAGTTTATCAAGAACTCATCAGTGATTTTTCATCCAACACACAACAAATAAACGAAGGGGGATATGTTCAGTTCCAGGATTTAAGTGTTGGGAATATTGAGTCGTATAGCTGGTCGTTTGAAGGAGGTTATCCTGAAGAGTCAGATCAAGCAAATCCTGAGGTTGTATATAACCATGTCGGTTCGTATGATGTTAGCCTGACAGTAGTGAATGAAAATGGCGATACGGAAACTGAAACAAAAGAAGATTACATCAATGTGGTTGAAGAAGGAACATTAATAGCAAATTTTCAGGCAGACAATACGATGATAAATGAAGGTGAAACTGTAAATTTTACAAATTTATCATCAGGCGATATTCAATCATATCAATGGAATTTTGAGGGTGGAACACCTGAGACATTTACCGGGGAAGAGCCTCCTGCAGTTACCTATAATGATTTCGGGTCTTATGATGTTAGCCTCACGGTTTCAGATGGTACAGAACCGGATACAAAAGTAATAACGGATTACATAACTGTTATTGACCAATACAGCAGTGATGTAAATTGCTATGCATGGCAAGACCCTTTTGATATTACAAAATGGGATTTTGAAATTTATTATGCAGGTGATTATTATGCTACCGATGAATTTGAATATCATATTGATTACGGTGATCAATATTCAGATACAGAAACCACATCCCTGTCTTCTGTAGAGTTTACCCACACCTATGCCAATTATGGAACATATAATCCACAGGCTGCTGTAATGATTTATGATGAAAATGATCAACTGGTTTTTTCCGGTGGGTGCGCATGTCCGGAAATAAATCTCACCAACCCTACACCTTGCGATGGTTTTACTGCTAATTTTTCAATTGATCCCAACCCCGCAGCCCTCGATCCACAGTCTAATGATGTAACCGTTAGTTTTTACAACCAATCTTACGGTGGCACACATCCTTACAGTTGGCACTGGATGTTTGAAGGTGATCTGTACAGCAACAATGAACCTGCTGGCGGGGAAATTAGTGAATTATACGTGGAAGATTTTGGTGATAACGGTAACCCTGATGATAAAACCTATACGGCCGAAGGATTATATCCGGTTACCCTTTATGTAACGGATGATTATGGTTGTGTAGCTAATGTAACCAAAAATGTGCAAGTGTTTGAGCCGGATGATTGTTACTATAATGCAAAAATAAAGAGTAAAAATTCAAGTTTGTTAGATTATTCAAATAGGATTTTTGTCCCATGGCATCAGGATAATAGCTTTTGTAAGTTATGGCTATATTATGATTTTTCTTTTAATCCTCAATGTAACTACGCCGATAATGAGACAAGATATAAGTGGTTTGTTAACAATGAATTAAAAAATGATGGTATTACAGATGATAATAACTATTATAATTATATAAGGGATTTACAAATTAGCACTGAAATATTATATCCTTATATCAATAATGTATCACTTACTCTTAATTGCATTTTAGAAGAAGATGAAGATAGAACTTGTTTTGATTCCACAAGCATAGAAGTCGTTGCCATCAATTGTGAAAGTTTCATGAATACCGATAATTTTTTGTATTTACTAACACTGCCTACTTTTACCCATCCATTCCCATTTGACATAGATTATGGTTTTATGTTTGAAAATAACAACTGGCTTGAGTTTTATTCAGGTGATATTCACTTAAACGGAAATGCCAATGATGTCATCAACAACAATGATGTTAAGCTAACAGCCTGCAACGAAGTGGTTTTAGAGGATGGTTTTGAAACCGGCAACGGCAGTTTTGTTGCACAGGCCGGTTTTGAAATTGAAACTTGTAATGACATTTCTTCAAAATTAATAACTCAGGATACTGTCAACAAAAAATCATCAAGCAAAAATAAACCTTCCCTTGATGTTTTTCCCAATCCGGTGGGTGAACGGTTCAGAATAAAAATCAACCACCCCGGGGATGGTTATGCTTTAATACAGTTGTTTGACACACAAGGCAGGCTAATTAAAACCATAATGCATGCCGATAAACCGGCCGGCTGTTATGCCTTTGAAGTCCGAAATTTTAATGTAAAACCCGGCATGTATTTTTGCAAATACACAACCAATGACATAAGTTTATCCGAAAAAATCATAAAAACCCAAAATTATGAACAATAGAAAATATGTTTTAAGTATTATATTGCTTTTTGTAAGCTTAGGTGCACATAGTCAATTTTACATGGATGTATATTATGGATATAATCATTCAAATGAAAAAACAGATGTTCCATTTGAAAACTATCATTATATAAAATATTACAATAAACCCATAGATACAATATATCATTTTGATGGTGATGATACGGTGATGATGCATGGATATTATAATTATACTATAAGAGATGATATTTATTGTAATTATTATGCCAATTCATTAAAAGGAATATCCATAGGGTATTTTATTAACAAATATATTGGTTTTGACATATCACTTAATAACTTAGTAATTAATAGAAAGAAAACAAACATCAATGCAAAATATTATTATGAATTGGTTGATACCTTAGGATATATTAATTATCGATATTATATATTTGATGATTTAACATTCAATAACTATAATCTTGATCTTAACATTAGTGGTAATTTACCGCTAAATAAATTTAATATTTTTGGATATTTGGGTGCTAATTTATATTATACAATTATACATCATGATTATGAAGAAGGATGTTGGCTTATTCCACATGTAAAAATAAACTGGGAGAAAAAATATTATGGCTATAATTATGGAATAAAAACTGGCATAGGACTTTCATATAATTTCTACAATAATTTGTCTGTTTTCGGGAAAATTGGTTACTCCTGGGGCGAATTAAATATCGATAAAGGAGAATTGATAGAATATAAAGAAGGTGGTAATGAAACAGATAAAGATTTGCCTGCAGAAGTTAAACCGGATAATATCCCCTTCGATAAAATCCCCTACAGCGGTTTCAATACCCGTATAGGGCTAAGATATACCTTTGGCAGTACAGGCAAAAATAAAGATGATGATATTGAATAATATTGATCACATAACCGGCTTTGAAACCGGCAGCGGCAGTTTTGTTGCCCAGGCCGGTGTGGAAATTGAACCCTGCGAACCAATTTCTTCAAAATTAATTTCATCTGATACCGCCAGCAATAAATCATCAAGCATAAATAAAGCTTCCCTTGAGGTTTTCCCCAAACCCTGTGGGTGGTATCCCCCGACTATACTTCACACGGTAATAAATTGAGTTTATTTGTTACTGTTCACTTTTCCATTTGAACATTTGAATAACGAACATTTGAACATTTGAAAAACGAAGTAAAATAAAGTCAAAAATTATTTGTTAAGAGTCGCTGTTATCACCCGTCCGTATCCCTGGTAATCAATATGCACATTGACCCTTTCGGGGGGGAGGATAGATTCCGCATTTTCAGGCCATTCGATGAAAATTATATCTGCCATGTCAAGGTATTCTTCAAAGCCGGTGTGTAATATTTCCACGGGTTTTTTGATGCGGTAAAAATCATAAAACAATGATACACCTCCCCGGCATACCCACCGAAGCCGATGT
>JBNGDT010000114.1:0-8486 GCA_049975305.1 Bacteroidales bacterium
TATAAAGCTTCTGCCTCATATACAGTATTTTAGATAAGTAATCTGCGATAAAATACATATAATTTTGCAGACAACAAAATATAAATTTTTAAGTGTCGTAGAAGTAGAGAAAAATGGATAATTTGAATTACGGGGTGATTGGGAACTGCAGAACGGCAGCCTTGATTTCAGAAACCGGAAGTATTGAATGGTTGTGTTTCCCCAAATTTGACAGCGCTTCAATTTTTGCTAAAATTCTGGATAAAAATACGGGAGGGGAATTTTCCCTTGTTCCCGAGGGAGAATATGAAATCAAACAAAAATACCTGGAACGGACGAACCTGTTGATTACGCATTTTTGCAACGATGCGCATTGTTTTGAGATTGTGGATTTCATGCCCCGCTATTACATGAGTGGTGAAAAAGAATATTATGCGCCCCCCGATGTAATCAGGTACATCCGGTTGATTAAAGGAAAACCAACATTCAGGGTCAATTATAAGCCGGCATTGGTATATGCCCAAAGAGAAACCAGGCATGCTATTTATCCTGATTTTATCAAATCATATTCCAATTCAGGGGAGTATGATTCAGCCTATTTATACACGAGTTTCAATCAGCGTGATGTGCTTGACGGAAATATCATCACCTTAGAAAAAGATGAGTTTTTTTTGTTGTCGTATCATCAGAAATTGCAGGAACAGACCATCCGGCGTGCTTACCTGAAAATGGAACGTACAAAAGTGTACTGGCTGAACTGGTCGGACAGGACAACGGAATTTCCGCATTACCAGGATGAAATATTGCGATCAGCGCTGGTGCTTAAATTGTTGAGCTACAATCCCAGCGGAGCAATTTTGGCAGCGGTAACCACCTCCTTGCCTGAAACCATTGGTGAAGAGCGTAACTGGGATTACCGCTTTTGCTGGCTCAGGGATGCTTCCATGACCATCAAAATCCTGTCGGCACTGGGGCATTCCAATGTGGCACACCGGTACATGAATTATATTATTAACCTTGTCCCCGTAAAGGATGAAGCCATTCAGATCATGTATGGCATCAACGGAGAAAAGAAATTAAGCGAAAAAGCACTGGATCATCTTGCCGGATACGAAGGATCAAAACCTGTCAGAATAGGAAATGCAGCGTATAAGCAAAAGCAGAATGACATTTTTGGTGTGTTGGTGGATGTCATATATCAGCTATTTGAAATGTTTGATGTCAACATGTCCAATTCGGAAGAGCTGTGGACCATAACACGCAGTATTATGAAGGTTGTTACCAAAACATGGCGTGAACCCGACAGGGGGATATGGGAGATCAGGAAGGATAACAAGCACTTTACATTTTCAAAGGTGTTGTGTTGGGTAGCTGCTGACAGGGGAGTAAAAATTGCCAAAATCATCAACATGCCGGGGTATGTAGAAGCATGGACAGAATTGAAAGAAGAGATAAAAGCTGATATTCACCAATATGCCTGGAATGATGAATTACAGGCATTCACACAATCTTATGGTTCTGAAGATCTGGATGCAGCCAACCTGTTGATGGAGTCTTATGGTTTTATCCGTGCAGATGATGATAAATACAAAGCCACTGTTTACGCTACCCAGAAACATTTGAGCCGTAACGGGTTGATGTACAGATACCGCAATGAAGATGATTACGGAAGGCCAAAATCAGCTTTTACGATATGTACTTTCTGGCTTATTACTGCACTTCATCGCATAGGAGAGAGGAAGCAGGCACAAACTATGTTTGAAGATGTGATGGGTTATTCCAATCATTTGGGTTTGTTCAGCGAAGACATGGATTTTGATACCAAGCGGCTGTTGGGTAATTTCCCACAGGCGTATTCACATCTGGCATTGATAGAAACAGCCGCAACCCTGGGAAACGGTGGTTGCCTGACGAAAAAGAAGAATACCTTTTAGAAACAAAACCTAAACGCTAAAACTATGATTGCTTTTGTTGAATGGAATGTTGACCCTGTGGCTTTTGAGCTGGGAGCACGGGGCATCAGGTGGTATGGCATATTGCTGGCTACCGGATTTTTGCTCGGCTATATTTTATACAGCCACATGGCCAAACGTGATGGCCTGAAGCAGGAATTTGTGGATAAACTTGCCATCTATGTCATTGTTGGTGTTGTTGTGGGTCTGCGGCTTGGGCATTGCTTGTTTTATAACCCGGATTTTTACCTCAGTAACCCTGTGGAAATCCTTAAAATCTGGAAAGGCGGACTGGCCAGCCATGGGGGAGCAGCCGGAATATTGATTGCCGTATGGTTGTTTCAGCGCAAGCGAAAAAAAATCAGTTTTTTGTACCTCATAGACCGGCTGGCTATCATTGCCATGCTTGCCGGGGCATTTGTGCGCATTGGTAACCTGATCAATCACGAAATTGTTGGCATCCCCACGCAGGTTCCATGGGCTTTTATTTTTGAAAGGGTAGATGATCAACCGCGTCATCCAACCCAGTTGTATGAATCGATTTTTTATTTCCTGTTTTTTGCCGAGATGGTGTTTCTGTATTTCAGGAAAGACTGGGGGAAGCGTGAAGGACTGATGACAGGCTTGTTTTTTACCACTGTTTTTGCCTTCCGGTTTGTGATTGAATTCACCAAAGAGGTGCAAATGGAAACCGGTAGTTGGGATGCCGCGCTTCGCATGGGGCAAATACTGAGCATTCCTTTTGTTATTGTCGGGATATGGTTGATGATAAGGGCTTACAGAAGAGAGAAGCTGATTTTGCCTTTTGAGTGAGTTGTAGTGGTTTTGTATTATGCAAAAGGGCGTAGCCGAATATCCTGCTATCCCGAGCGACTTTGTATTTTGCATCACCCGGCAGAGCGAACGAAGTAAGCTCCTGAAGGGGGTTGCAAATACAGCCGCACGGGATGGCAGGTAGCAGGCGAAGACCGGCCCCGCTGGGTTTCCCCACCTGTCAGCCCGGCAATTATGAGGATGTTACAACATTAGCATGCCGCTATACCTGTCATAATGGAAGACCTGGCAGGTGGGGGAAACAGCGGGGATTTGCCCACATAACAATACAAAAAATTTATGTGTTGATAGGTAATTGATAGTATGATATCAGTTAATAACGGTTAAAACCGGTTACTTATGAGAAATCTACATTTCAGGGAATTATCGCAACCGTTTTTAACCTATGTTAACTGATGTTAACCATTATTAACTGTATAGATATAGCTTAAAATTTCAGGTGTTTTACTGAGCGTCCCTGGTTGATGAGTTCTTTCATTGAATCAACGCCAATTTTCAAATGGTCTTCCACGTATTTGGCCGTCACAGATTTATCGCTTTTGTCGGTTTTGATACCGGTGGAAATCATCGGTTGATCGGTCACAAGCAGAAGCGCACCTGATGGGATGCCATTTGCAAAACCTGTGATGAAAATGGTGGCTGTTTCCATGTCAATAGCCATGGCCCTGGTTTTACGAAGGTACTTTTTAAACCTTGTATCGTATTCCCAGACACGGCGGTTGGTGGTTTGGACTGTGCCTGTCCAGTAATCTCTGTGGTGGTCACGAATGGTGGAAGATAGCGCTCTCTGCAAACTAAATGCCGGGAGGGCCGGTACTTCGGGTGGTAAATAATCATCGGAAGTACCATCACCCCTGATGGCTGCAATGGGGAGGATAAGGTCACCAAGCGCGTTTTTCTTTTTCAGTCCGCCACATTTTCCCAAAAACAGCACTGCTTTTGGAGAAATGGCAGAAAGTAAATCCATAATGGTAGCAGCATTGGGGCTGCCCATACCAAAATTTAATATGGTGATCCCGTTGGCTGTTGCGCCGGGCATGTTTGCATCTAAACCTGATACAGGTACTTTGAACCATTCAGCAAACAAATCAACATAATGTTGAAAATTGGTAAGCAATATATGTTCACCAAAGTCTTCTAGTGCTATGCCTGTGTATCGTGGTAACCAGTTTTTAACTATTTCATCTTTTGTTTTCATCACAATTAATTTTTTACATTTGTGCAAAGGTAATAAATGGAGGCACTTAATTTACCATATTTTGATTTCAAGTTGGAAAAACGTGGTGACAAAACCATGATTTTTGATGCTGTACGCAGGAAATGGCTAGTTTGTACACCTGAAGAATGGGTGCGTCAAAACCTGGTACAATATTTTATTCATCATAAACAGGTGCCTTCCGGATTAATTGCGCTGGAAAAAGAAATCAGGGTACATGGGTTAAAAAGACGTTATGATGCCATGGTGTATGATAAAACAGGCAACCCGGTGATGCTTGTGGAATGCAAAGCACCCTCAGTAAAGGTAAGTCAGGCTGTATTTCAACAAATTGCAGGATACAACATTGCTTTTAAAGTCCCTTATTTGTTTGTCAGCAATGGTTTGAAGCATTATGTCTGTTATGTTGATCATGAAGCCGGGAAATTAAGTTTTATGGAGGATTTGCCGGAATATTCAGCATGGTGAGGCTAGCTGTTTTTATGCTTTTTTTGATTTGTATTTTGACAAAATATTATCCAAAGTCAATGCCTGCCATAAAATTATTTTCATACTTTAGCGTTAAAATTTTTGAATGTTGAAAATGCGATATATCGTGCTGTTTTTGTGTTTGCAATTGTTTATCCCAAACAGTGCCATCTCACAATTTCAGCATAATTATTTCGAAAGGGCATTGTTTCAGTTGCAGCAGGAAAATTACAAAGAGGCGGTAAAGTTGTTTAGCTATGACATTGAAATGGATGATGATAATCCCGATGCTTATTTTTACCGGGGGTATTCCCGTTACATGCTGGAAGATTACCACGGTGCACTGAAAGATTTTTCAGTATGCGTTGATAAAGCCCCGGATTATCAGCAGGCGTGGTTGCACAGGGCTGTCATCAACAACAGGATGATGGATTATGAACAGGCAAAGCAGGATTTCGACAAAGCCCTTGAACTGGATGATTCTGATGCTTATGCATGGTTTCAAAAAGCTGTGAGCATGCTGTATCTCAACCAATACCAACAAGCCATTGATGATTGCAACAAAGCGCTGGAAAAAGGGCTCAACAACGTGGCGGTTTACATGGTCAGGGGAATGGCACACAGGGGAAACAGTGACGTAAAAGCAGCCATGGATGATTTTAATTCGGTGTTGAAATTGCAACCTGGCCATGCCGGCGTAATTGTTCAGAAAGGATTGACTTACAAAGAGATGGGCCACAGGGATTCTGCCCGGTATTACATTGAACACGCCATTACGGTAGATTCAAGCTTTTATTACGCATACTATCAGCGTGCAGCAATGCACATGGAAGATACCAACTGGGACGCTGCATTGCATGACCTGAATTATATTCTGGGTAAAAACCCCTTGAATACAGCCGCTTTGTTTAACCGGGCCGTGGTTTACAGTCAATTGAAACAATTCAGAAAAGCCATCGGAGATTATACCACAATGCTCAAAGTGCAACCTGAACACATCCTGGCATGGTATAACAGGGCCGGGTTAAAAGTGGAAATTGAAGATTACAAAGGCGCACTTGAAGATTACAATCAATGCATTGAGTTGTTTCACGATTTTGCAGATGCATACACAAACAGGGCCTATGTGAAAGGAAAACTCCATCGCCCGAAAGAGTCTGCAAGGGACAGAAAAATGGCTGAATCCGTAAATGCCATCAATGCCCTGAAAAGCAAAAGCCTGAAATACCGCCAGGGCATGGAATTGAAACGCCTTACAAGCTTGAGTGCAGATTTTAATGCTGATGCCGATGAAGCTGTGCCTGAAGTCAGTGCAGAATATGTGTTTTTTGTGGTGCCCGACAACAGCCGGAACATAACATACAAGTATTATGATGTTTATGGAAAAGACATGTATCCTGACGGGGTGTTTGATCAAAAAACCATAGCGCTGAGCAATGACATCCATCTTTTGAGCGATGCAAGCCTTTCCCATATGGCGGACTCATTGTCTGTGGTTATTGAATCTCATCCTGAAACTTTAATAAACTATCTGTACAGAGCCGGTTTTTTGAGCTTGCAAGGCAACTTTAACCAGGCAATGAACGATTATGAAACGGCTTTTGAGATATCCCCCGATAATCCACTCATTTATTTTTCAAAGGCTAATACCTTGGTGTTACTGGGCTTGTTTATGGAAGACATCAACCCTGAGCAAGAGGTATATACCAGGACGTTTAAGCCCAGCATTAAAAAGAATGTCAAGGTAAATCCAAATTACAAAGATGCGCTGGAAACATACACCATGGCAATAAAACGTGATAAAGACTTTGCTTTTGCGTATTACAACCGTGCATATACTTACTCGCTGACATCGAATCACTGGGCGGGAATTGATGATTTTGAAAAAGCAATTGATGCCAGGCCGGATTTTACAGAAGCCTATTTTAACCGGGGCTTAACCTATTTCTACCTGAAAGAGAAGAACAAGGCGTGCATAGACCTGAGCAATGCAGCCGGAGCCGGTATGGATAAAGCCTTCGATGTCATTGAGAAGTATTGCCAATGATGCCATTGGGATGATGCTAAAACGCATGTTTACCTTCCGGGTAGCTTTTGAATGCAGTCAGGGCAAACGGTATAATCCACGGGACAGGTGGTGATGGTATCTTTGTAAAAAATGTTTTCATCTTTCATGTCCACCCATTGATGGCCCGATTTAAGCTTGTTGCAAATGGAACAACGTTTAATAGAATCTGTGTCTCCCTGGTAAAACCGGATGTCGGGGAGGCTGTTTTCTTCATTTTTAAGAAAAATATCAAAGCGCATGAGGTTGCCGGATCCGGGCGTTAATCGCATTCGCATGAACCTGGCTATGCGGGGGCTGTCGCAACGAAAGTTGTATGCATAGGGCTTTTGCATGATGCGTACACGTTGAAGCAGGACTTCAAAAAAAATCCTGGTTTCATTCCCTTCAAGGAGCGACATGAAGTTTTCATTTTCCCAGTCTGTAAAAGAAAAAGGAGGGGGCATGTCAGAACGACGGAATCCTTCATCCATTTCTTTCAATCCCTTGATTCGGTTGTAAAGATCTGTCCAATATGTGATTACAGGTTTATCCATAAATGAAAGCATTAAGATACAAAACAATCTTTTGAAAGCAAAAAATTTATAATTTTCTTTGTTCCCATGATGAAAGAAAATACACACAGGCATTATAAAAACATCGTTTTTGATTTGGGACGGGTGCTGTTGCCGATAGATTTTGATGCTCCCGTGAACGCGTTTACCAAAATTGGATTGAAAGATTTTGACACAATGTATCATCAAACTGTGCAGACAGATTTATTCAATTTGCTGGAAACCGGTAACATTTCCGAAGCATATTTCCGTGATGAGATGAGACGTATTTCCGGGATGCCCTGGACTGATAATCAAATTGATGAGGCATGGAATACGATTATTCTGGAATTTAGGCCTGAAACCATTGAGATGCTAAAGAAATTATCCAAAGCGTACCGTTTGTTTTTACTCAGCAACACAAACAGCATTCATTACAGATGTTATAATCAGCAAATAAAGCAACGGTTTTGCCGGGATGGATTAAGTGCTTTTTTTGAGCGCATGTTTCTTTCTCATCAGATGGGAGCAAGGAAACCGGAGCCGGAAATATTTCTTTCGATGCAAAAACAAACCGGAATGGTTCCGGCACAAACCCTTTTTATTGATGACAATGCAGAGAACATAAAAATCGCTCAATCGTTGGGATATCATACCCTGCATTTACGGGATGGAATGATAGTAGAGGAGCAGCCTTTTTGTGCGGATTTATAGCCAAATAAAATTTGCAAATGATATCATTTTTGTATCTTTGCCTTTCGAAAATGAACAACGGTCCAGTAGCTCAGTTGGATTAGAGCAACGGCCTTCTAAGCCGTAGGTCCCAGGTTCGAGCCCTGGCTGGATCACTCATCGCCGGATGTCATGCAGATATCCGGTTTTTTGTTTGCAGGGTTTGCTCCATTGCAGGTCACAGGTGAGTTTATCCGGAATAGCCCTTTGTTTTTTATGCTAATGGAATCGTTGGTAATTTCTTATTGTAATTCATTCCTTTCATCTTTTGAAGGCGAAGAGTATGAATTTTATTACTTTTGGCAAATAAATAAAATCCGTTTATCCCTGCCCATGTGAAATCAACAGGGGGATTGACAACAAAAGCAAGAAGATGCTGTTTAATTCGCTGGACTTTGCCATATTTTTGCCGCTGGTTTTCGTGTTGTATTGGTTTGTTACCAACAAAAACCTGAAACTGCAAAATCTACTGATCGTGGTAGCCAGTTATGTGTTTTATGGCTGGTGGGACTGGCGTTTCCTGTCGCTGATTGTATTCAGCACCTTAGTGGATTTTATTGTTGGACTGAGGCTCGAAAAACAAGAGGGAAAAACGAAACGCAAATTACTTCTGTTAACCAGTATCCTGGTCAATTTGGGTTTTCTGGGCTTTTTTAAATATTTCAATTTCTTTGTCGATAATTTTGTTGCTGCTTTTTCCTTTTTCG
>JBNGDT010000115.1:0-8447 GCA_049975305.1 Bacteroidales bacterium
TAGCAGGAATTAGCTATAAAAATGAATTTAGGTATAACATTAAGTAATCATAAAAGGTAAAATGACTTTTTAGACCTACTTCTTTCATGTTTTAGCAAAATATCCGGACAACAATCATCAGATTTATCAGATTTAATTAATGAACAAGAAAAATCTGAGTAAATTTGGATTGAACAAATACTATTATTATCTTGTTGACAGAAAAACAAAATTGATCAGTTTTGAAAGATAAAAGGGTATTTAATTTAACAGATGATGTAAGCTGGGTCGGTGTGCCTGACCGTGATATTGAGACTTTTGATGTGGTGATGACAACGGAATATGGCACCACTTACAATTCGTATTTCATCAATGCAGAGAAAAAAACGCTGATTGAAACAGTAAAGGAAAAATTCCAGGATGTGTATAAATCAAAACTGGAGCAGGTTACTGATGTTTCAGAGCTGGAATATATCGTGCTCAATCATACCGAACCTGATCACTCGGGATCCTTGAAACATGTGTTGAAAATGGCACCTAAGGCCACGGTGGTAGGTACAGGACAGGCTATAAAATACCTCCATGAGATTGTGGGAGAGGAGTTTAAGTATCAAATAGTCAAAGACGGAGATACGCTTGATCTGGGGAACAAAACATTGAAATTCATTGGTGCCCCCAATTTACATTGGCCGGATACCATGTACACATGGCTGGAAGAAGACGGAATCTTGTTTACCTGTGATTCATTCGGGGCGCATTATTGTTCAGATGAAATGATTGACGGACAAGTTAATCAAAAGGATTATGAAGATGCCTTCAATTATTATTTTGATGTGATTTTGAAGCCTTTCAGTAAATTTATGCTGAAAGCCATTGATAAAATTAAGCCCCTGAATATCAAAATGATTGCTACCGGTCATGGCCCTGTGTTGAAAGACAAATGGCAGGATAAAGTGGATAAATCTGCCGCCATGGCTCAGGCCTATCTAAATGCCAATACACATCAGTCCCCAAAAGTACTGATTGCGTATGTTTCTGCTTATGGCTACACGGGTGAGATGGCGGAAAGCATCGCTGAAGGTATCCGTGATCGTGGTATTGCAGTTGACATTGTGGATATTGAGCACATGCTCTCCGGCGATTTAGATAGCCTCATTGTACAGGCAGATGCCTTGCTCATTGGATCTCCAACGATAAATCAGAACATTTTGTTGCCGGTGTACAAGATGTTTGCCCTCATTAATCCATTGCGTGACAAAGGCAAGCAAGCTGCAGCCTTTGGTTCTTACGGATGGAGCGGGGAAGGCGTAAAAATAATGCAACCTGTGTTGTCCGCTTTAAAACTGAAGTCACCACTTGAACCGCTGGCCATAAAATTCAGACCTGATGCTGACAACAAAAAGGAGCTTATTGAATATGGCAAGCAGTTTGCGGACAGCATGAAATCGTAGTGAGTGTTGCTTCAGCACAAATGTTGAAATAAGGAAACCTTGTGTTCTGTCTATTTTATCCGGAAATTAATGCCCATGGATATCACGATGAGCCTTTCGTTGTAAAATATGACGTTGTAATTTGATATTATCTTATTTTTATAATCCAGTGCCTTTTTGCTTTTATGCGAATATAAAATACTGAATGATAGGCTCACCGGGTCCATGAATTTTGGCCTAATGTCAATGCCTGCACCGGGGGTAAAACTTCTGAATGTTTCATTCAATGAAGGTTGGTTTTCCACAAGCACCATGAAATTGGTTCCATACATCATCGTAAGAAAGGGTTGTAAAAAGCATGTAAGCGTATCTTTGATATACCGCAATTTTATGCCTGCATTGTAGCCCATCCCTGCTGGTGTGTAACCAACGCCCACAAATATGCCTGTGTATTTGTACGGATATACCAGCAGTTTTGTGCCTATGCCTCCATAATCGGTACCGACACCCCAACATGTATTAAATTTATCGGGTCGAAAAATTTCTTCCCGACTTGCATTGTTTTCTGATGTAATAGTGTCAGATTGAGCATACAGCGCATGAATAAAACAAAGATTTATTGTTAAAAAAACACACACTATGGATTTTGCCGTCATATTGCTTTATAACTTTTTGTTCAAAGATAAGTAAAAATCAACCTGTTTTCTTTTCTTTATACCTTTGTGAAAATCATCGTATATACGAAAATTAAATCAAAACCGTTGTAACTACACGATGCCCATTCTTAACACCGGATTGTTGATAAAATAGGTGACTGATGGGTGATACGGCTTAAAATAATAATAATTTTGTTCAAAAAATAGAAGGATTATGGTTTTATTACAAAATGTTTCTGCAGTCGCAGACACTGTAGCCCAGGCAGCAAGCCAGGGATCAGAAAAGATTTCCTACCTGGAAATGGCCCAGCATGGTGGCATCATCATGATAATATTGGGTGTGTTATCAATCATCGCTGTCTATATTTTTGTTGATAAATTCATGGCTGTAAAGAAGTCGTCTAAAGATGATCAGCAGTTTATGAACAACATCAAGGAAAACATCCAGAAAGGAAATGTGGATGCAGCACTGACGACATGTAATACAACCGACAGTCCCTTGGCACGGATGCTGGCAAAGGGGATCAAACGCATAGGCCGCCCCCTGAATGACATCAACGCTGCGGTGGAAAATGTAGGGAAACAGGAAATTGCAAGGCTGGAAAAAGGCTTACCAGTATTGGCTTCCATCGCCGGGGGAGCTCCCATGATTGGTTTTCTGGGTACGGTTATGGGTATGATTCAGGCCTTTTTTGATATGGCCAATGCTGGTAATAACATTGATGTGCAATTGCTTTCCAATGGGATTTATACGGCCATGGTAACCACTGTGGGTGGTCTGATTGTGGGAATCATTGCCTATTTTGCATACAATTTGATTGTGTCGCGGATTGATAACCTTGTCAACCAATTGGAATCAAGGACAACAGAATTTATGGACATACTTAATGAACCAGCATAACGCAAATCGCTATGGCATTACGTTTAAGAAATAAAATAAACTCTAGTTTCAGCATGTCCTCCATGACGGATATTGTCTTTTTGCTGTTGATATTTTTTATGGTAACCAGTACGCTGGTGGCTCCCAATGCCATTAAATTGTTGTTGCCGCAAAGCAATAACCAGACGATGGCGACACCTGTTACCACAGTTTCCATTAAAGATAACGGCGGGGAGTATTTGTATTACGTAGGTACTGCAGATGTCCGGAACAATGTGCCTTTTTCTCAGATTGAGGGCAGATTGCGCACCATCCTGGCTGATGAAAAAGAACCAACGGTTTCGTTGCATGCTGATAAAACTGTTCCCATCGAAGAGGTTGTGAAGATCATGAATATTGCCAAAAACAATGATTATAAACTTATTTTGGCAACCAGCCCCCTGGATTAGATGTGATTTTTGAAAAGAAACATAGAGAAGCCACCATTGGCGTGATTGTGTACCTCGTCATAGTAACGGTATTGTTGTTGTTTTTGGGTTTGTACAAACCAGATCCGCCACCGCCTGAAGAAGGTATCGTGCTGTATTTTGGCGGTTCCGGCAGTGGCAGTCCCGATCCGGGCACATCGGTTGCCAGCAATCCAAGCTCCTCCCAATCCAGTATCACCAACGAAATACAAAGTCCCCTCGAATCAAACATGACACAGGACATTGAGGAGGCTCCTGAGTTGCCAAATTATCACACTACTGATGATTCTGAACAGAATACCAATGTGGATGCCGAAGAAAATAAGGAACAGCAGGAGGAAGTCAATGACAATGTGCAGGAAATATTAAACACAAACTGGGGCAACACTTCCGATAGCGAAGCTGATGGTGAAGGTTCAGGCAATCCCGGCTCAGGGAATGGCGGTGATGGTGGATACGGAAGCGGACAGGGCCCCGGTTCCGGAAATGTGGCTGGCAACGGGTGGTATCTTTCAGGACGGGCAGCCGAAAGTATCCCCAAACCTGCTGTTGCCAACTGCGATGGTTATGTGGTTGTTAATATTGTAGTGGACAGAGCAGGGAACGTAGTGAATGCACACATGAAACCAGGTGGTTGTACTGCTTGTGAAAGCCATTGTATTGATAAAGCTGTGGCTTCAGCTAAACAATCAAGGTTTAATGCTGATAACAATGCTAAAGTAAGGCAGAGTGGTACCATTACGTTTTACTTCAAACCTGAATAATTCCAACCTGTATTTGAATTATATCAAAAGTTTTATTTCAATGCTTCGTCATGGAAAGGGTGTGTATTTTTCAATGGCTTTAATGTGAGGTAGCGGCCCCTGGTGAGATGCCACATTTATGTGTGCGTTTGTATTGAATTGATGCTTTAACTTGCGTGTGCTAAAGTTCAGAATAGCTTAGGCATAAAAGACTCGATTGGTTTGTTTATTGCTGTTGTCTTCCTTTTACCCTTCCGCGTCCTCTGCCTTTTCCCTGGCCACGTGGTGTCATCATCATCACCGTTGGGGATATGTTTTCTGTTCGGGCCGCGTTTCCCTTTTTTAGGGCTTACTTGATTGAATTTCCTTCTGTCCCCTTGTCCCCGGCCGCTTCCGTCTCTACGGCCCCTGCATTGCCCTTGTTTGGGCTGTTCAGCGTTTTTGCGTGCAATTTCTTCGTCACTAAGGCCTTTGTTCTCAGGATTGCTTTTTCCCAATTTCCGGCCTGTACGTGGACCTTCGTTTTCCGGCCCTTTTCGATTATAGTTTGGTTTGTTGTTTATGTTTTATGATTTGTTAAATGATTCAATGATATCTTTAATTTTGTGCATGTGTGGTGGCGGCACAATGAGATTGATGCCTGTTTCACGGCTTAATTTCTGGAACCTGGGGCCGAAAAACCTGGCAACAATGGCATTTGTGTTTTGGCTTTCAAGAAATCTGAAAGCATGGAGCCCGAAAGCTGCCGGCGCTGCAGACCCCGGATTTTCAACAAAGCTGATGTTTCCATCGGGATGCAAAATGCAAAACCATGGACACCTGCCTGCCTGATAAGCCAGGTCAGCATTGATGTTGTTTGCTTCAGAAGCAATGGCACTTCGTTTCATAACCGGATTTCACTTGTTTATTATTTCAGTATGGGTGCTGCCACAAAATGGACAAGCAACGTCTTTGCTGTCAGAAAACTGGGCGCCGCAATCCACGCATTTGTGCCACACCTGGTCCATTTCATAATTTCCGCCACTGATATTCAAGCTTTTGCCTTCAACAAGTGCCTGTGCCATTTTCCGCCGTGCCGATTCATATATTCTTGTGAAGGTAGGCCTGGATATATCCATATATTTGGCTGCATCTGTCTGATTCATCAACTCGTAATCCATCAGCTTAAGTGCTTCGTACTCTTCAATGTGCAACACCACGGGCGGCAGGTTTCTGCTGCCGGCCTTTGGTGACCTGACAGCTTGAAATCCCTCGTGACCGGGGAGTTGTGAAACACGTCGCATGCGTTTACGTCTTGGCATAAGCTTGTATTTTTACGACAAATATGCGAAAAAAGGCAGACAGAAAGAAATATCAGGGATGGAAAATGCCTTTCCTTTCTGCCGCCTGATTATCCTGAATGCTCAGGATGTGGTTTGGTAACCAGGAAATTAGTTGCCAAGTGCTTCAAGGCGCTTTTTGATGGCTTTAAGTTTCCTTTCCAGACGTTGGCTTTCAGCTTTCAGCATACCGGCTTCATCCTGACTATTTGCAGGTTGATTTTGGTATCCGGCATTCCAGGCATAACCTCTTCCGCGGCCAAAACCACGTCCGTAGCCCATGCCTCGACCTGTCCCAAAACCGTTACCGGCACCGCGGCCAAAACCACCGCCGAAATTGGCACCACGTCCCATACCCCTGCCGGGGGCGTCAGATGTGTATCCGGGTTGATCGTTTCCTGTGCAGAATCCACGTCTGCGTCCTGTTAACGGGCCTTGCCCGTTTGGTCCTGATTTATCTCCTAATGGCATAATTACCTCCTTTTTTATTAATTAAACATGTAAATTCATATTCACAATGCAAATATAATGAACATATGTTCATAATCCAAATAAAATGTGGTTTTTTTTTAATTTTTTTTTAAACCATGTTGTAAATAATTGCAATCTGTGGCAACTCATTCATTTGTTTCCCCAAAAATTCTTATTAATTTTACAACAAAATCAGGAAAATGTACCGATTTGTAACCATTATCACATTGTTTTTTGCCCTGTCTGCGCCGGCACAAGACATTGCCGTGAAATCTTTTCGCTGCCTGCCGCGTGATATGGATGCGAGGATAGCCCATCCTATCACAGACCAGAATGGCGATGTAGCTGCCCTTATCAAAGTGGTGACCACAGAAACAGGCTTCAAATTTGAAGCGGGCATGTTGGGCGTCACTGCTGTGGAATAAAAAACCAGCGAAATTTGGGTGTATGTGCCCTACGGCTTACGCAAAATCACCATAAAACACCCAGAGCTTGGGATGTTGCGGAATTACATTCACCCCGAAGCCATAAAAAAAGCCACGGTTTACGAAATGGTGCTGACCACCGGCAAAGTGGTGGCGACAGTGGAAGAAGCTGAAATTGCAACGCAATGGCTGATTATTAAATCCAATCCGGCAGGCGCCAATGTGTTTATTGATGATAAGCTGGCCGGAACCACCCCATTCCAGCGGAAATACAAAGAAGGCGATTACAATTACCGCTTAGAAAAAAGCAAATACCACAACAAAGCCGCCAAAATTACACTTGCTGATGAAAAGGAAAACCTGAATTTAGACCTGAAACCCAAATTCGGTGATATTCGCGTAACCTCCACACCGGAAGATGGCATGCAAATTTACCTCGATGATGAAAACACAGGGAAAACCACACCCGCCACTTTGGAAGAAATATCCTCAGGTGAGCATAATGTGAAACTGCAAAGCCTTTGGTACCAGCCGCAGACAAAGAAAATTACCGTAAGGGATGAAGAAACAACAAATGCAGATTTTACCATGCAGCCTGCCTTTGCCGAACTCAGCGTAACTGCTAAACCCAATGCCGATATTCTCATTGACGGCGAAAAGAAAGCCTCCGGTAGCTGGAACGGCAGGCTTTTATCCGGCATTTACACCGTAAAAGCGGAAAAAGACAAATATTACAGCGAAGACAAGCAAGTGGAAATCACCGCCGGACAGGATGAAAACCTTAGCTTTGACCTCAAAGGCAAAACCGGCAGCGTGGATGTGGTGACCACTCCCATGGAAGCCACTGTGTATCTTGATGGTGAAAAGCAAGGCCTTTCACCCCTGACCATAAAAGACAAACTCATTGGCAGCTATAAAATAAGATTGGAAAAAGAAGGCTATGGAACAGTGAGTAAAAGCATAGACATAAAAGAAGACGAAACCCTTTCTGTTAATGAAAGCCTCCCTGCCGGCAAAGAAATTACCATTGCCAGCACTCTCTCAGGTGCTTCATTAAGCATTGATGGAGAAAACAAAGGCACAACGCCATACTCTGGTACCCTCAGCTTTGGCAGCCACAGCATTAAACTTGTAAACGGTGAAAAAGTGGTAGATGAAAACATCTCTGTTAGCCAAAGCGGCAAAAGCAGGTGGGAGTTTGATGTGCAGGAGAAATTAACTGACCCCCGTGACGGAAAAACTTACAAAACTGTAAAAATAGGTAACTAGGAGTGGATGGCAGAAAATTTGAATTATTACACAAGCAGCGGCTCCTGGTGCTACGATGATAAAAGCAGCAATTGTGATAAATATGGAAGGCTATGCGACTGGGAAACAGCCAAAAAAGTATGCCCTGATGGTTGGCATTTGCCCAGCAAAAGCGAGTTTGAAACTTTATTGGATAATTTTGAAGGAAAAAAAGATGCATATAATGCTTTAATTCCTAGCGGCAGCAGCGGTTTTTATGCCTTGTTTGGCGGTTGGCGTAACTACGATGGTTATTTCGACTACGTTGGTGAGTGGCGGCTACTTTTGGTCTTCCTCGCCTACTGATTGTGTTCGCGCGTGGTTCCTGTACATCTACAGCTACGGCAAGGAAGCCAGCATGTACAACGACCGCCGTAGTGTTGGGCGTTCTGTTCCTTGCCTTCAGCACTGGGTATTTAGCATAAACAGCAAGCGGTTTGTTTTATGCAGTTAAATCTATTTGAACAAAAGAGTGAAATTGAGCCTGATAAGAAACTACTATCTGATTTATTTCAAGCCTATTACAATGCCCGAAAAAACAAACTAAACACAAAAAGTGCACTGTCTTTTGAGCAGGGCTACGAAAACAAATTATTTGAATTGTAAGATGAGATAAAAAACCGGCATTACGAAATAAAACCTTCGATTTGCTTTATTAATTACAGCCCTGTACAACGGGAAATATTTGCAGCACATTTCAGAGACAGGGTGGTTCACCATCTGGTGTATAATTACAGGGCATCTCTAAAAACTACTTTTTTCAATGCCGTATTTTGAAACAAATATAAGC
>JBNGDT010000116.1:0-5472 GCA_049975305.1 Bacteroidales bacterium
TGCTGATGGATTGATGATCGTGCGTCCTTCGGATAAATACGATTTCCGGATGATATATTATAATTCGGATGGTTTTGAAGGTAGCATGTGTGGAAATGGTGGCAGGTGTGTGCATCTTTTTGCACATCACAGAGGCATGGCAGGTGTGGAATCACGATTTGAGGTTGCCGGGAATGTGTATAAAGGCAGGATTGAAGAAGATGAACAGTATCTCGATATGCATGATGTTCAGATACCTTCTCTTACAGGTGATCCGGTGATTGATACCGGCAGTCCGCATGTTGTTGTGCCAGTGGAATATCTTGAAAATTACAATGTGATACGAGAAGGGAAGCGCATCAGGGAAGATGAAATGTACAAACCGGATGGTGTCAATGTGAATTTCATTAGTGAAATTTCAGAAAAGGAAATTTGCCAGCGGACGTATGAACGCGGTGTTGAAAATGAAACCCTGTCGTGTGGTACAGGAGCGGTGGCAGGGGCTGTTTACCAGGCCACACGGCATAATTTACCTGATACTGTTATCACAGTACACATGCCCGGAGGTGACCTGAATGTTCATCTGATACGCAGTGGCGATTTTTTTAATGTGTGGCTGCAAGGGCCGGCGACCTTTGTGTTTGAAGGCGATATTGTTGTATAATACACTTTCATATAACTTGTTAATTACAGTTACTGTAATTTTTGGAGAACCAGATTGTTTTGGATGGAGTTTTGACGTTTCTAACTGGGAGTATTTCCCGGTGAGAATAAAAGCAATGGGAATAAGTTGAGTTACATTGCTTATCAGGGCTAAAGCCCAATGTGTTTTTTGTTTTCAAAAATTTGTGCTGCTGTTACACCTGCAGTTTCAGTTCTGAGGCGTGAATTGCCTAGTTTTACCGGATAAAAACCATCATCTATGGCACTGGCATATTCAGTTGCGGAAAAATCGCCTTCCGGGCCAATCAATATCATGGTGTGTTTGGTTGTATCAGCCAGGTTAATAAAGTGGTTTTGTGGCAATGTTTCGCTATAGGCGATAAAACGTGCTTCTGCTTTTGTCCGGATGATATCGTTAAATGTTGTCAATGGATGCAATTGGGGTTTATACAAATGTCCGGATTGTTTCATGGCAGAAATGATAATCTTTTCAAGGCGGGGAAGTTTTATCCTGTCACGTTCGGAGTGTGTTGTAATGATTGGAATGATCTCTGCAACACCGATTTCGGTGGCTTTTTCAACAAACCATTCAAACCGGCTGATGTTTTTTGTCGGGGCAATGGCAATGGAAAGTTTGCTTTCCGGTTCTTTCAGTGTTTTTACAAGTGAAGTAGCCCTGATGTCTGTTTGTTTTTTTGATGACGAAACAATGTTTCCGAGGAATAGATTCCCTGTTCCATCACAAATGAAGATTTCATCCCCTGCGGGTTTTCGCAATACATTTGTAAGGTGATGAGCCTCGTCATCGGAAAGACTTGATATTCTGTTTATTTCAATTTCAGGACAATAAACCGTTGCCATAATTCAGTATTTGCTGCAAGATAGAAAAAATTGGAGGTTTTTCATTGTTGTGATTTTTTCCGACATTTACTGCATGAAACGCATTGGACTGTTATCGGACACACATGGTTTTTTTGATGAAGCCTACACTGAATTTTTAAACAATGTGGATGAAATCTGGCATGCCGGAGACATAGGAACGGTTGAATTAAGTAACCGTCTTGAAGCATTTAAGCCGCTGCGTGCTGTGTATGGCAATATTGACAGTCATGACATACGACTGCGCTATCCTGAATACCAGCGTTTTGAAATCGAAGGCCTTAAGGTCTGGATGACACACATTGGTGGATATCCCGGACGTTATGCACCAGGCGTAAAACCTGAAATATTTAAACAACCTCCGGGTTTGTTCATTTCCGGGCATTCGCATATACTCAAGGTAATGCCTGACAAACGGTTGAATTTGCTGCACATCAACCCCGGTGCAGCGGGAAACAGCGGGTTGCATAAAGTGCGGACAGTCTTGCGTTTTGTTGTGGACGACGGTAACGTGAAAGAGCTGGAGATTTGGCAAAAACAACGGTAAATTCAGCCAAAAAGAGGTTTGTTTTTCTTTTTGACTGAATATTTTGTTTGTATAATGTGGGTTTTAGCTTTCCAGAAAACTACCAATTATACTGCGTGAGCCTTTTTTCTGGTTTCCGCTTGCAGGTGATAATTCTTTCATGAGTTTCTTAATGGGCATGGATTGCAACCAGATTTTACCGGTTCCTTTTAAGGTAGCCAGGAACAGCCCCTCGCCGCCAAAAACCATGGATTTGAGGTTGCCTGCTTTTTCAACGCTAAAATCAATGCTGTCTTCAAAAGCTACAACACACCCGGTATCAACGCGTATGGTTTCATCGTGCAGTTCTTTTTCCACCAAGGTTCCACCTGCGTGAATAAACGCCATGCCCTCGCCGGTAA
The DNA here is from genome assembly GCA_049975305.1 of Bacteroidales bacterium. GTDB lineage: Bacteria > Bacteroidota > Bacteroidia > Bacteroidales > ML635J-15 > JAQIBY01. The sequence continues at coordinate 2,449 of JBNGDT010000116.1, forward strand.
TTTTTTGCAGGATAAAACCTTCACCGCCAACCAGGCCGGCACCCAAGCGTTTATTCAATGTAACTGAAAGTTTTGTACCCATGGCAGCGCATAAAAAGGCGTCGCGTTGTGCGACGAGATTGCCGTTTAAGTCGCCGAGAGAAATGGGTACTATGGTTCCCGGGTAGGGAGCTGCAAATGCCACATGGCCCTTTCCGGTTCCTTTGTGAGTGAAATGTGTCATAAACAAGGATTCGCCGGTAAGCATACGTCCCCCGGCTTTCATGAGTTTTTTGAATACCCCTTGTTTTGGGTCTGAACCGTCACCCATTTTGGTTTGAAAATCGATGTCTTTTTCCATGTAAAACATGGTTCCTGCTTCAGCAATTACGGTTTCATCAGGATCCAGTTCCACTTCTACGTACTGAATGTCGTGTCCTGAAATTTTGTAATCAATTTCGTGAGATTTCATACTATTTTGTTTTTAAGGATTTGAGACAAAGATAATATAATTTTTGGATTCCTTAAACTAAGAACAAAGTATAAAGTATATCTTATGTGATGGGGAGGTTGGGATATTGAGTGACGGGGAGACAGAGTGACGGAGTGACGGAGGAGGCGGATTGGCTGTCTGCGACAGGTTGATGGAATGCTGATGACGCGGGGTAGGTGGATTTACGCGGGTTTGGGCTGTCTGCGATAGGTTTTTATTGCCACTTTTTATTGCCACAGATTAGTTGTCTTGAGACTGCCCTATGGGTTTTGGTAAAGATTGACTGGAATTGTGATGGGTTATTTGCGGCAGGGCGGAGGCCGGCAGCCCGTGTGCTGCGAAGCTGATGTGCTGTGCTGTGGACAGAGCGACGGGAGAAGCTCCTGTACACAGCGTGACAGCACAGGCTGAGCAGTGCACGGCTACAGGCCGCAGACCGACCTGAAAGGGGCCGCCCATATTACATTTGGTAAATCACTTGCGATTGTACGGGAACAGAAAATAAGTTGATATTGCAGAATTCATAATTTGTTGTTTTCTTTATGCCTGATTACCGGAAAAAAACGATTGTTTATGATGAAGAAAGTACCGCATACGTATGTGATTATTTTTTCCCTTATCATTGTTTGTGCCATATTGACCTGGTTTATTCCTGCCGGCGAATATGAGCGGACCGATAAGGTGATGGAAGATGGTAGCACACGGGAAGTTATTGTGGATGGGTCGTATCATGAGGTTGATAAGGAGCCGCAGACATGGCAGGTGTTTTCAGCGATGTTTAAAGGTTTCGTCAAACAGGCAAACATCATCATTTTTATTTTAATGATCGGTGGGGCGTTTTGGATCATGAATGCCAGTAAAGCTCTTGATGTGGGTATCATGGCCTTTCTCAGATATACCAGGCGGCTGGAAAAACATAAATTCATAAAAAAAATCGGGGTGAATAACCTGGTGATGGTCATGATCATGCTGTTGTTCAGTATGTTTGGAGCAATATTTGGCATGAGTGAGGAAACCATCGCGTTTGTGGTCATTTTGGTTCCTCTGGCCATTTCGATGGGATATGACAGCATTACCGGTATTTCACTGGTGTATGTAGCAGCGCACCTGGGGTTTGCCGGGGCGGTATTTAACCCGTTTACCATTGGCATTGCCCAGGGATTGTCGGATATTCCGCTATTCAGTGGGTTTGAATACAGGTTATTTTGCTGGCTGATCATTAATATCATTGGATTTTCCTTTGTGCTGGTGTATGCCTCACGTATCCGGAAAAAGCCGACGCGATCATTGATGTATAAAGCGGATTTTTACTGGCGGGATAAAAAGGCAGACCTGTCCGATGATTTCAAGTATTATACCCCCGTAAGCGGATGGGTGGCTTATGCGGTGCTTTTAACAGGCCTGATTCTTTTCTCCATACATTATCCCACCACAGAAATGAGCATAGGCAATGCATCTACTGTAATGCCGGCTGTACCGGTAGCTACGGCTTTGTATGCCATCATTGGATTTTTCAGCCTACGGAAATCCGTGCATTATTATATTTTGAGTTTACTTGGGTTTACCATTGTTTTCCTGATTATTGGAGTGATGGGATATGGCTGGTATGTGATGGAAATCGGGACATTGTTTTTTATTATGGGAATATTTAGTGGCATCGCTATGAGCGCTAGCGGAAACCGGATCACGGAATTATTCATTGAAGGGACGAAAGATATTTTATCTGCTGCCCTGGTAGTTGGCCTGGCAGGTGGTATTATTGTGATTCTTGAAGACGGAAAAATCATTGATACCATCATGTACCGCATTTCGATGTCAATGGATGAGGTTGGCAAAGTTGGCTCCATGGGTATCATGTATGGCATTCAAAATGCACTGAACATCATCATCCCCTCGGGGTCGGCAAAAGCGGCATTGACCATGCCAATCATGGCTCCTTTCAGTGATTTGATGGAAATATCACGGCAGGCTACGGTGCTGGCTTTTCAGTTCGGGGATGGTTTTACCAACATGATTACTCCGACATCCGGCGTGTTGATAGGTGCATTGGGTGTGGCTAAAATTCCTTACGACAAATGGTTTCGCTGGGTCTGGCCAATGATACTTATGTTGATTGTGGTTGGGTTTTTGTTGTTGTTGCCCACCTTGTTTATGGAGTTGAATGGGTTTTAGATTGGATGTCTGCGACAACTTTTTATTGCCACAGATTGCACAGATTGGCACAGATTATTATAGCTGTCTGACGACAGCTTGTGTTTTCTGGTGCAGGGATTGGCACAGGTGATTGAGGTAAGTAAGTGGTGAGTGTTTGGTTGGGCAATGGGTAGGTCAGATGCTGTGAAGTCGGAAGACCGGAGTTTGAGATGGGAGACCAAAGGTGTAATCCCAACACCATGCCCCTCTCCTATATCAACTCAATTTCACATCCTACCTCGTTTCCATCATCATCAAAACAACATTGTCAACATTATCCATGGCTTTTTCTGTTTTACGAACAGGTATAAACCGGAATGCATTTTCCCCCAGTGAAACATGAAGGTCACTTTTTTCCC
>JBNGDT010000116.1:5482-8309 GCA_049975305.1 Bacteroidales bacterium
AATAACACAAAGTCATTGAAAGGAATAATCAATTCATATCGATAATCATAGCCTTTATTTACCGGCTCTGCATAAATTTTATCAGCTTTCATCATATCTTGCTCCCTTACTCCTGCCTTACATGTTGAGTGTCCTGATAAAGGCTCTTCACTGTGCAAGGTATATAGCATTCTCACCGGTGGTTGTTTTACGGTATCCCGCAATGTGAAGTCTGCATACAATGCATAGTCTTTTCCGGATTCATATTCAAGTGGTTTAACAAAATACTGTGTGGCACCTCCTTCTGTATAAAAGGTCTGAACATATTTTGCAGGCCGTCCGGTTCCCTTTGGCCCGATACAGGAAACAACCATTAATGCTATTACACTGACACTAACGGGTAGGAATAATTTTCTTCTTAATCTCTGCATAGTATGTCTATTTATTTTAACGGCTAAAATTCAGAACTCCTTACCTATCGGGATTTTATCTAAAATCATCTCTTGCATTTTCTCGTTTACTTCTCCGGTTGCAACGAAATATGGCAATCCCTCGGAAAAGCCAAAGTTAAAATAATTGTATCAGCAAAAGTAGCTCCTCACCGCAAGCTCTGCCTGTCGGCAGACAGGGACGGAGAGCTACAAAATTACGATAGCACGATTGCATGATAGCACGATGTCATACTTTCATGCTGTCATTACATCGTCCTATCGCTCTATCATGTTTTCGCGCTATCGTCATTTCTCAGCGGTAAAAAACATATTTGCCTGATTATTTACAACAGTTATTGTGAAAATTTAGCTATCCGGCATTACGCCAGTTTAATTTCCTTGGCCAGGTAAACATCCTGCACAGCATGCAGCAGTTCAACGCCTTCTTTGAATGGTTTCTGGAAAGCTTTTCTGCCTGTGATCATTCCCATCCCGCCAGCACGTTTGTTTATGACAGCCGTCATCACAGCTTCCTGCAGGTCGGAATCACCTTTGGATGCGCCACCTGAATTGATTAGCCCGGCACGTCCCATGTACCCGTTGGCTACCTGGTAACGTGTCAGGTCAATGGGATGGTCGGTGTTGAGCTCGGTGTACATCTTCTCATTTATTTTACTAAAATTTATCTTTTTAAAACCACCGTCAAGGGTTGGTTGTTTTTGTTTGATGATATCTGCCTGTATGGTTGCACCCAAATGATTGGCCTGTCCGGTCATATCAGATGAGGTATGGTAATCTTTACCATCCACCTTGAAATCATTGTTTCTTAAATAGCACCACAATATGGTCACCATTCCAAGTTCATGTGCCCTTTCAAAAGCACTGGCAATTTCGGTGATTTGCCGGTTGGATGCTTCTGAACCAAAATAAATGGTAGCTCCAACGCCGACAGCACCCATTTCCCAGGCTTCTTCAACCGATGAGAACAAAATCTGGTCGAAGGTATTGGGATACGACAACAATTCATTATGATTGATTTTTACAATGAAAGGGATTTTGTGAGCATACTTTCTGGCCATGCTACCCAGCACACCCACGGTAGAAGCAACACCGTTAGTACCACCTTCCATAGCCAGCTTGATGATGTTTTCGGGATCAAAATAATCGGGGTTTGGAGCAAAAGAAGCCCCTGCGGTATGCTCTACACCCTGATCTACCGGCAAAATAGACAAATAGCCAGTTCCTCCGAGCCGTCCCTGGTTAAAAAGCAGTTGCATGTTGCGCAATACCTGTGGATTGCGGTTTGAGTGATACCACACCCTGTCAACAAAATCAGGACCGGGAACATGCAACCGGCTTTTATCAATGCCTTTTGCTTTGTAGTCCAGTAAATAATTCGCCTTGTCTCCGAGTAATTTTACAATATCATTGTAGTTCATAATCTTATATTTTTTATGTTAATATTACACATTATGTATTTATAAAATCACATTCAAATTAACGTTTACCCTGGCAGATTTGTTCTACTTCATCAGGGGTAATGGGAATGCGTTTTTGTCCGAGCAACCGGCTTCCTTTCTCTGTGATAAGGATATCATCTTCAAGCCGAATGCCTCCGAACTCTACGTAATCTTTAAGTTTATCGTAGTTGATAAACTCAGTGTGTTTTTTATCGCGTTTCCACAATTCTATGAGTTCGGGAATAAAATAACACCCCGGTTCATTTGAAAGCACAAAACCCGGTTTCAGTTCTCTGCCAAGCCTGAGGGCTGCTAAACCAAAGATTTCAGGGCGTTTTGTTTTTTCGTCGTATCCCACATAATTTTCTCCCAGGCTTTCCATATCATGTACATCCAGTCCCATCATGTGTCCAAGACCATGAGGCTGAAACAAGACATAAGCTCCCTTAGCCACAGCTTCTTCAGGGTCTCCTTTCATGATTCCGAGGTCTTTCAGCCCTTTGACAAGCACTTCTGCAGCTTTCATGTGTACCCACAAATTGGTTACACCGGGTTTCATGATTTTAGCAGCATGGTTGTTGGCATCCAGCACGATCTGATAAATTTCTTTTTGTTTTTGTGTAAATTTACCTCCTACCGGTGTCGTCCGTGTATGATCGGACGGGTAATGCATGGTTGTTTCGCAGCCAGCATCTGCTAACATCAGGTCACCTTCCTGCATAACATTCCCGTGATAATGATTGTGCAGAGTCTGTCCGTTTACAGAAAGGATAATCGGAAACGAGGGCACGCCACCATGAGACAAGGAAATGCCTTCCATGCGGCCTGCTACTTCACGCTCAACCACCCCGGGCTGAGCCATACGCATGGCTTCGGTATGCATCATGTAACCAATATCACAGGCTTTGTCAAGTTCTGCAATTTCATACTGGTCTTTGATGCTGCGCAGTTTTACAA
>JBNGDT010000117.1:0-8276 GCA_049975305.1 Bacteroidales bacterium
ATAGCAGGAATTAGCTATAAAAATGAATTTAGGTATAACATTAAGTAATCATTATAATTAATTAATAAATAACGATAGTACGATAGCGAGATGGATAGAATAAGCAATAAATACTATTTGATCTTTGGTTTTATTTTGAATTTTGGTTTTTGAACTTGGGATTTTCTGCCAAAACATGTCAGAAAATAAAATTAAAGAAAATATATGTTTTTATGGAATTGGATAGCGGAAAATTATTTTGAGCTTACGGCTGCAGCATTGGGGGTGTTCAGCATTTTTCTGCAGATTAAACAAAATCCATTGTACTGGTTGGTAGCACTGGTTATGGTATCCATGTATATCCGGGTGTATTATCAAACCAAATTTTATGCTGATATGTCGCTGCAAGTTTATTATTTTGTTGTGAGCATTTATGGGTGGTTACATTGGGTATTCGGAAAAAACAAGCGTAAAAAACAAGATGGTGAGAGAAAATTGCCGGTTAGCCGCTTGACAGATATGGAATGGACATGGTCGGTGTTGGCATCGGGCGTGTTGATTGTGGTAATATGGCAAATATTAACACATTTCACTGATAGTCCTGTACCTGTGGGGGATGCATTCACAACAGCATTGAGTTTTGTGGCTACATGGATGCTTGCCCGTAAAATCATCGAAAACTGGCTGTTTTGGATTATAGTTGACCTTGTCTCTACAGGTTTGTATATATACAAAGGATTGTACCCCACAGCGGTGCTTTTTCTTTTCCTAACTATCATGGCAGTCATCGGATATAAAGCATGGAAAAAAGATTTGACAAAAACTGTAAGCGTATAGTTGTTACCGGCCCTGAATGCACCGGGAAATCATGGTTGAGCTATCAGCTTGCCCGTGAAACATCCGGGCTGTGGTTGCCTGAATATGCGCGGTATTATATCCAATCCTTGAACAGGAATTACACAAAAGAAGATGTACTGCACATTGCCAGAATGCAGTTTGAGTTGGAAAACGGTATGGTTGCAACCAATCCGGAGTATCTGTTTCTTGATACGGACATGATTATCACCAAAGTCTGGCTTGAACATGTGTATGGCAGCTCACCTGTGTGGTTGGATGATGCCATTAAAGAAATGCCACGACACATGCATTTGTTGTGTTATCCCGATCTGACATGGAGTTCAGATCCCTTGCGTGAGAATAAAGAGCTCAGGTTGTATTTTTTTCAGTGGTATGAAAAAGAAATCACATCGTATGGTTTTCCGTATGCTATAATCAAAGGAAAAGGAAAGGCACGATTGAAATCAGCACTGGATGTTGTCCATGCTATTTAGATCCCTAAACCATAAAATCCACTATTTGTTTTCTATTTTCAGGCTTAAAGGTGCAATTTCTTCACCCCAGTAAACCGTAGTGTGTGGGAATGGAATTTCGATGTTTTCTTTATCAAAGGCAATTTTTAGACGCCGGCGAAATTCACGTCCAACAGTCCATTGCTGACCGGGTTTTGTCTTTAACCGGGCTTTTATTACGATGGCCGAATCAGCAAACTTATCCAGTCCGAAAATTTCAAGTGGGCCAAGCAACATATTGCCATAATTCTCATCTGTTGCAAATTCTTCGCCTACTTTTTTCATCACGTCCATCACATGATCAACGTTTTCTTTATAGGCAACACCAACTTCAAGGACTATAGCAGACCACTCTTTGGTCATGTTTGATAAAGTGGATATCTGACCATTGGAGAAAACATGGACAACCCCGGAAAAATCACGCAAGGTAATGGTTCTCAGTTCAATGGCTTCCACAAGGCCGCTTGTTCCGTTGATAATGGCAACATCTCCGATCCTGACCTGATCTTCAAGCAAAATAAAAAACCCGGAAATGATATCTTTAACCAACTGTTGGGCACCAAAACCGACTGCAACTCCGAGAATACCTGCAGATGCTAATATGGGGGCAATGTTGATACCAAATTTGTTTAGTAATAACATAATAAATGTAAGCCAAATAATGATGTGCAATACACTTCTTAAAATTCCAATTAAGGTATTGGCACGTTTTTCAGCTTCAAGTTTTGATGTTTGATTATCCTTTGCCCTTCGCCGGATTATAAGTTTTTTCATCCTCTTTAAAACAAGTTTCACCAACCTGAATGCAATGAAAGTAAGCAAAATGATGATGAGTACGGATATCCCTTCGGGAGTAATCCAATCCAAACCTTTCTCATATAATTTTCCCCAAAATTCCGATTCAAAAATATAGATGTTCATTTTAAGTAGTGTCATAATTCCTGTATTTTGATTTTGTCAAAAATAAAAAATTTTCTAATAAGTCAGCAAATTTAGCAAATTTATTATATTATAAATGTGCCTGAAACAAAAAATTACACAAGTGTGATTCTATTAAAACAGCCAGTTCATCCCGACGTAAATGCCCATCTGTCCATCTGCAGCTTTGAAAGGAATCCCAATGTCTGCTGCTATGACAAAGTTTTCATTCATGGCTACATGTAGTCCGGCGCCATATGTAAAATGAAAATCCTCATCATCTGAAAAATAATTATCACGGTTTATGTCTTCAGGGATGTTAGATTTATCAATGTCAACGAGTGAAATGCTGCGGCCGATGTCGGTAAAGGGACTGAAAGCCATGTACCAGTTTTGATTGATAAACTTAAACCGCCAGAATTTGTATCTGAATTCCAGGTTGGCGAAAGCCACGGATTTGGAAACCACGCGGTTACGTATAAGACCACGTACAGATTTGGCACCGCCAAGGCCGTCAATGGTGGATGAGGGCATGTAACTGTACACCATGTATGGATACATGTAAAAAGGCGCTTCTCCCCAGGCAATGCCCTGGTAACCCAGGCGGTATGCAAAACTTAAATCATTTTCAATGAGGGTAAAATATTGCCTGTGTGTGATGGCCAGTTTGCCGAAATTGAAATCTTCACCAATGGAATTAAATAAAACAGCTTCTGTCCAGATGCCGCTCATGGGACAGGCTTCGTTGTCACGGGAATCGTAAACCAGGCCAGTTTTCAGCGCATGATGCCAGCCGCCTTCTGCTTCATTTTGGTCTATGATGCCCCAGTCAATGTATTTATCATACAACAGGCTTGTATCCGGTAGCATATCTTCTTCTGATTGTCCTTCATTGAGTTTGTTGATATCTACCGTAGAAATATCAAAATTCAGGAAGGTGTATCCTAACGCCCAACTGAGGTTATCATGAAAAAGCCTGCCCCTGAAATCAGCTTTGAATCGCATGATGTTACGTTCGTGTTTGTAAAACATACGTGATACATAATCCAGGCTGTTAGGGTCGGCCCAATTGGTGTTATATACAGCGTTGTAGCCATTGAATCCAAAAAAATCCACAGCTTGCTCGGGCATGTATAACACGTCTGCTGTAAGTCTTACCCCCGGAATGATGTATTTCGAATCATAGAACAAACGAAAAATGCCGGACCCTTTGGTGTATCGTGAAATTTCAGCGTAGATGGAATGATAATACTTTGGATATACCTTGCCATCGCCGTAATAATAAATGTTGGTCAGGCCGCCGTACTGAAACCCCAGGTCGGAGTTGTATGAAACCACCGGCAACAGGCCGATGTTCCAACCGGTTTTTACGTCTGTGCTATCCTGTGCATAGCTCGTTGAACCCAGTGTTACACAAGTAATGAGAACAATTAAAACTTTTTTCATACTGTTGTTTTTATGATTTTTCTAAGATAGAAAATTTTTCAAAATTTCATGTTTTATGTCAAAGGAATGCCATTAAATGATTAATTTTGACCTGCCAGCATCACAAAAAAATGATAAAAAGAGAAACCATAGACCGGATATTTGATACCGCTGATATAGTGGATGTTATCAGTGATTTTGTGCAGTTAAAACGACGTGGTACAAATTACGTTGGTTTGTGTCCTTTTCACAATGAAAAAACCCCTTCGTTCAATGTATCACAATCAAAGGGGATATACAAATGTTTTGGATGCGGCAATGGTGGGAATGTGGTGCAGTTTGTGATGGAACACGAGCACATGTCGTATCCTGAAGCCTTAAAATACCTGGCCAATAAATACAATATCCCGGTTGAAGAAGAAAAAACCAGCGATGAAGATATTGAAAAACGGGATATGCGGGAAAGCATGATGGTGGTCAATGAGTTTGCCCGTAAATATTTTATCCGGAATCTGATTGAAGATGAAAAAGGACGGGCTGTTGGTTTATCCTATTTCAGGGAGCGGGGGTTTACCGATCAGATGATTGAAAAATTTGATCTGGGGTATTGTCCCGAAGGCAAAGATTCTTTCACTGAAGATGCGCTGGGCAAGGGATATAAGATTGAATTTCTTGAAAAAACAGGATTGACCATTGTCAGGGATAACTGGCGGTCTGACCGTTTCAGTGGCCGTGTGATGTTTCCTATACATTCTGTGTCAGGCAGGGTGGTGGGTTTTGGCGGACGTACACTACGTACCGGCGATAAAAAAACAGCCAAATACCTGAATTCACCTGAGTCTGAAGTGTATCACAAAAATAAAATACTGTATGGTATTTACCAGGCAAAGCGTGCTATCGTTCAGCAAAATATGTGTTTTCTGGTGGAAGGATACACGGATGTTATTTCCATGCATCAAAAAGGCATTGAAAATGTAGTGGCTTCATCAGGCACGTCACTTACAAAAGAACAGATACGGCTAATAAAGCGTTTTTCGGAAAACATTACCATTCTGTATGATGGTGATCCGGCAGGATTGAAAGCGTCTCTACGTGGTATTGACATGATACTGGAGCAAGGCATGAATGTCAGACTTGTTATGTTTCCTGAAGGTGAAGATCCGGATTCATTTGCCCGGAAAAACAGCCCTGACGATATCCGTACATTTATTGAGGCACATCAGGAAGATTTTATACAATTCAAGACAGGGTTATTGATGAATGAAGCCAGTAATGATCCTGTAAAACGTGCTGAAATGATCAGTTCCATTGTACGTAGTATTTCGGTGCTGGACAACAACATCAAACAATCAGAGTATATAAAATCCGTAAGCAAAATAATGGATGTGGATGAGGACATACTGTACAAAGAGTTACAGAAATTCCGCTATAAACATCTGAAAGACAAACAAAAACAGCAAAAGCGCCAGCAGCTTCATGAACAGAATATCCCTACACCCCCCGTTCCGTCAAACGTTACCAACATCATTTTTGAAGAACATGAGAAAGAAATCATCAGCCTTTTGTTGACCTATGGAAACAATGTGTTTATTAAAGATGAAGAATCCGGGGTGGAACGTACGGTGGCTGATTATATTATCAACGAAATAAGGAATGATGAGTTGAAATTTGAAAATTTACTGTACAATAAACTCTTTGAAGAAGTGTCTGATTTGTTGAGCAGTGGTAAGAAAATAGATCAACACTATTTTACACGGCATCCTGACCCTGACATTGCACATATATCTGTGGAGTTGTGTGCAACAAAATATTCGCTTCATAAATTTTGGGAAAAGCATGGCACTTACGTACAAACAGCAGAAGATAACCTGATAGAATATCTCCCCAACCTGATACATCAGTATAAGCGAAAGGTAATGCAAAAAGCACAGGATAAGACAATAAAACGCATCAAAGACTTACAAAACAAGGATGCTGATAATAAAGAGATATATTCTTTACTCGAAGAAAAAAGAAAAATTGAAAAAGTCATTTCTTTGCTTGTAAAGAACAAAGGCATCGTAATTATGCGCTGATCCCGTCGTATATTGAGATACGATATTTTTATGATTGTATTTTTCAGTTGGGTTGAATCCTGAGGATAAAAGCATATTTTACAGTTGGTTCATTACCAGGTCATCCAATGTCATCACGGTTAAAAGGCAAAGTCATGTACCGGGCTCCGCCACCACCGCGGGACAATTCTGAACCTCCAATGGTAACCACGCACTTTTTATAATCGTCAGGATGGGTTTTGCCTTTGATGACATCCTTGGCTCTGAGCACTTCAAAGCCATGGTTGTTGAGTTCTTCAATGGTGTAGCTGTTTCGTTCGTATCCAACCACTTTTCCGGGTTCAAATGCAAAAAAGTTAGCACCGCTGTGCCATTGTTCGCGTTGTTGAATCCATTGGTCTGTTGTGCCACCACAGAGAACAGGTTCCAAATCCATACCAAGTTTTTTCAGGGCAGAAAGGAGGTTCTCCTCTTCAAAAATCCTGACATTTCCTCCTTCAGCCACAATATGCACAGTTTGAAAACGGCTTGGTTTCAAGATAAGCGGTTCATATACCATGCATTTATCCTGGTCCGGAAATGTGAAAACCATGTCAAGGTGAATAAAAGACTCCGGTGAATATGGTAATTCCTGAACGATGATGTGCATATTTTCTTTTCTTTCACGCAGGCGGTGTATTAGATAATCAATGCACTGTGATGTTGTCCTAGAGCTATTCCCTATTAGCAGCACATCTTTTCTTGCCACCAGCACATCACCGCCTTCAATGGTGCTTTGTTCATCGAAGTATTTATCTTCAACCGGATTCACCGTGTTGGCAGAAAACAGGGGGTGAAAATCAAAAACAAACTGCATGATGATGGATTCACGTTCCCTTACTTTGTTTTCCATGCGTGAAATCAGCACCTTATCATTGATGGCAATAGCAGCATCACGTGTGAAAAAAAAGTTGTGCAATGGTTTCAATGCGTATCTGTCTTTACTCATGTAGGCGGAGAGGGTGTTCTTTATCATGATTACACCTTCTATGATTTGGTCAGTAATGCTTTTGTGATCAAGTTTATCCAAAATATGACGATGGTGACTGGCATTTTCATTTTCACAAATCCTGTCAAGCAGATTTTCCCTGAGACGACTGTTTTCCAAAAGGTCTTCAAGCAGGTTTTTTACTTAGTAGGTGTGCGTTACTTTTGAAAGGAATCCGGAAAGCTGGTTGTATTCCTCCTGAGCAACATTCAGGTTCAGGATATCGCTGTACAAAGCACGCTCTGCATTTTCGGGGGTCATGTTCTGAACTTCAGCTCAAGGGGTGTGCAGTATGACACCGTTGAGTTTTCCAATTTCAGAATTGATCCCTATTTTGAAAGTTTCTGCTTTCATAATAAACAACTTTTTTAACAAGGCAAAACTAATGCTTTAAAGCTTTTGGAACTATGCTTTGTCTATTTAATTCGATTTATGCGAAAAAATGTTAGTTTGTATGACAAAATCTGACGTAATTCAGGAATGTTTAAGCTTAAATTATTGTCTGCTGTAAGCGATGATGTTACACATGGTTGTTTCATGCCCTTTTCCGGGAGCAAAAGATTTTCTTGTAAAGTAATAATTATTTGTTTAACTTTGAGCTAAATGTGGGGTAGAAAATATAATTACTTTACCATTTTATTTAAGAAGTATTATTTAAAATCTACCGGTAATCCGGTTATTATTATGAACATAAAAAATATGAACCCAATACAAATTGGAAATTTTACCATTCCTGTACCCATTATTCAGGGTGGCATGGGAGTTGGAATATCTTTGTCAGGGTTGGCATCAGCAGTGGCAAATCAAGGCGGTGTTGGGGTAATTGCAAGTGCAGGGCTTGGTTTATTATATCGCAAAAAGAATTCTGATTTTATCCATGACAGCATCCATGGATTGAGAGAAGAAATTAAAAAATTCAGAACAAAATCCAATGGTATCGTTGGAGTTAACATCATGGTAGCCATGTCAAATTTTGCTGACATGGTACAAACCGCCATTTCGGAGAAGGCCGATATAATATTCAGTGGCGCAGGTTTGCCGCTGGATATGCCCGGCTATTTAAAAAGCGACAGCGTAACAAAACTGGTTCCGATAGTTTCTTCGGGCAGGGCAGCAAAGATCATATGCTCAAAATGGCAACAAAATTACAATTATCTGCCGGATGCTGTGGTGGTTGAAGGACCTAAAGCAGGCGGACATCTTGGATTTAAAACTACTCAAATTAAAGATGACAATTATTCACTGGAACACATTTTACCTGATGTAGTATCAGTGGTGAAGGAATTTGAAGCGAAATCAGGGAAAACTATTCCGGTAATTGCAGCGGGTGGTATTTATTCCGGCCAGGATATTTCAAACATGCAAAAACTTGGAGCAACCGGCGTTCAAATGGGGACACGTTTTGTTACTACGGATGAATGCGATGCCTCCGAGTCATTTAAAAACAGTTATCTTGAATCAAAAAAAGAAGATATGGAGATTATTATAAGCCCTGTAGGTATGCCAGGCAGAGCAATCCATAAC
>JBNGDT010000118.1:0-8272 GCA_049975305.1 Bacteroidales bacterium
GTTTCTCATAAAATAAAAATATTGCAAAAAAGGCAGGCGGGAGCCATTTTTTCGTGGTGGGTCAAAGGATTTCCAGGGTTTGGAAATATCGGGAATCCCGGCTGAACAGATCTAATACACCATAAATTATTTAACAATAAGTATTATGCCGAATGATTAGCATGTTAAGAAAATTTTATTTTCTGTTACATGCTAACATTTCGGTGTCGGGATTCCGGCAGGAAATGCTTTGGGGTACACACAGAAAAAATGGGTTTGGCGGTGATTCCGTCATCCGTCGGGACAGGTGTTTCTTTGCTTCTTTCTTTTATGTCAAAACTCCATAATAAATAAACAACCTGTTTTGATCCCTAAAGCAACAATTAAAGTTTATAAAATAAGCTATTCGGGAGGAGGAAAAAAAGAAGGATAATAAGTTACATTAAAAATTATTCAAGCCTATCTTATCAATATTCCAGGAATGGCTTTTTTGGCATTTTTAAACCATCGCGGGAAGTTGCAGTTTTTGTAAACTTATATGTTTATTGAAACGGGATTTTTCAGTACTTGTGGTTAAAATAAATGATTATACAGTGCTTAAAAGTACTTTCTTTAATTCAGGATACACATGGTGATAGGTATGGTATTTATTAAAAATACGATATCCCTTTTCGGCGATTTCTTTTCTGCGCTTTTCATCTTCCAGTAGCAGTTTGATATTGGCATACCATGTGTCATTTTCTGCAAGCAAAAAGCTTTCAGCATGGGAAAGTTTGTCGGAATGGACGTGCGGACTTGATATCAAGGCCACTTTGTTGGCCATAAATTCCAGGGTTTTCATGGAAATCTTTGCTTTGATGCGATCGGATTGTTCCAGGAAAGGGACAATACCAATATCAAGTGATGATAACCAGCCTTCGTAAATAAAATCATTTTTACCCCAGGCATTAATCTCAGCGCGTTTTAGGCCGAGATCAGGGAGGGCTCTGCAAGTAAAGGTAAATAATACGTTCGGAAACTCATTTTCAATGTTTTTCAAATCCTTTTTTATGTATGTGAGTTGCCGGGCATTCCCGGGGCTGCCCATCCAGCCTATCCTGGTTTTATCATCATTATACTTTTTCTTTTCAGTATTGAATTTATCCGTTTTGATGGCATACCTGACAAAAGCCACATTGTGATTTAAGGGTTTAAATTTGCTTTCAAGAAAGCGACTTGCCACCGTGACTTTTGCTGCGTATTTGACGGTATCCATCACCAACCTGTAATTGCTCTCATAATCGGCATCGTAAAAATCAAATACCGTATGGGGGTGATATTTGCATATTAATTTTTCAAAATAGGATTTTTTATACGGAAAAAGAGGGATTAATGCCCTTTGTGTCCACATGGTTTTGTAAAAAACAGCATGTTTTAAAGCGCGGTATCTGTTTTTTAAAAGTAAAAAGTTGATTTTATAAGCCTGGTTAATGTTGTTTTCTTTTTGTGCTTTTAAAAATGTTTTCAAGTCAGTGGCTTCCCAGCACCAAAAAACACTGAATGAGATGTTATCTGTGTTGAAGTGTTGTTGCCAGGCAGCAATCCTGTCTTCACCGCCCGGCCAGTTTTTTGGGTAATAAGGTAAGGCTGCAATGCCGTCCTTTTTGGCTATGTGCTTTTTATTTCTGATCAGGAACCAATGCAACCCCACCAGCAACACGCTGCTGTAAATGCTGAAAAGGAGATAATAGAGTTTGGCTTTCATTTGCATTGCCGATTTTAGAATTCAAAAATAAACAGACTTTAACTAAAAAAAGTAAAATAAAGATAAAATAATAATTACATTGACTTACATTTGTAAATAATTATTTGCAACAGTAATGACAAGAGGATGGCAAATGATCTGAAACAAAAAGCACTGAGCGGCACGAAATGGAGTTCCATTTTGCAATTCGGCAAATATGGGATTAGTTTCTTCCTGTCCATTGTGCTTGCAAGGCTTTTGGATCCTGAAGAATTTGGCTTAATCGGTATGTTAACCATATTTACTGTCATTGCAAAAATATTCATCAATTCAGGATTATCCGCTGCTATTATCCGAGATAAAACAGCCGTAGAAAAGGATTTTTCCACAGTATTTTATTTTAACCTGCTTGTCAGTTTGCTGTTTTATGTAACACTTTACGTTACTGCACCTGTGATTGCGAACTTTTATGATGAGCCAATATTAATCAAGCTTACGCGTTGGGTTGCGCTGGTATTTGTCATCAATGCTTTTGGGCTGATACAGAACGCTATACTTATCCGCAAAATTGATTTCAAAACACAATCCATTAGTCATTTGACAGGTTTGGCTGTATCTGCCTTGGTTGGTGGATTTATGGCATTTAGTGGATATGGTGTATGGAGTATTGTCGGGCAAATACTAAGTCAGGCAATGGTAACCAATACTTTATTATGGATTTTATCACCATGGAAACCGCGTGATGGGTTTTCCGTTGCTTCGTTTAAAAAACTCTGGGCGTTTGGCTCGAAAGTATTAGCGACAACATTAATCACACAAATTATTGATAATATTGATACAATTTTAATTGGGAAGTTGTTTGCTGCCCAGAATTTGGGATTTTACACACGTGCTAAAAGCAGCCGAGCAATACCACAAAATATAATGGGTGGTGTTTTAGGTTCAGTTTCATTTTCTGTTTTATCCAATGTAAATGACTCCTTATCTGAAGTGCGTCGCATCCACTTGCGATTTTTAAAATTGGCAGCATTTGTCGTTTTTCCAGTAGTGCTTGGTTTAATTGCCGCTGCAAAGCCATTTGTTGTTGTACTTTATTCTGATAAATGGTTGCCCTATGTGCCTATTTTGCAAATCATTGCTTTTTATGCTGTAACTTATACCTTAGGTGTGCTTTTCTCCCAAACACTAATGGCTATAGGTAAAGCCGGGAAATATTTTCAGTTGAATGTTTTTAAGCGATTAGTTGGTTTGTTGTCATTGCCAGTGGGGTTAATTTTGGGACTATATCCGTATTTATATGCTTTGGTAAGCCTGGCTATAGTTGGATTTTTACTTGATATGGTTTACATTGGAAAGGAATTAAACATTAGCTTAAAGGCATATTTTATCATTTTGATTAAATACCTTTTCCCTGCAGCCCTTATGATGTGCGTTGTGTTTAGTTTGAGCCTAATGCATATTGAAAGTATGCATGTATTGTTATTGGCACAAATTTTTGCCGGGTTGCTTATTTATTGGCTGTTTTCTGTTATCTTTAAAGTTAATGAATATTACGAAATCAGGGACATTTTGAAAGCAAAAATTGCCAGTACCTTTAAAAGAGACAAAAAATGATATATGTTTATGCACCATCGATGGCGACGATTGTTTATGCTGCAGAAAGGTGGTTTTGGCATGAAATGCATGTAATATCACCAAACCCTGCTATCATTAAGCTTTGCAAGCAGCTTGACATCCCTGTTACTTCAATAAAACGTAATATTGACTCTTCTATTAGGGGTTTGATAAGATATCGCAAATACATTAACCAAATTGCTGCTGGTTTCAAAGATTGTGACTTTATTTTTTGCTTTTATGGTTTTGACTACTGGGGTTTGTATTTTATTAAACAATTAAACAAATCAAATAAAGTATATTTTAATAACCTTGACATTTCTTATCCTAAAAAGAAAAAGAAAAACTATAGGGACATAATAGATCTACTTTTATTAAAAGTGGTTACACAATTACCACTAACTTTTTTTGAGATTTCGGCAAATCGATACTTTGTTGGGTTGACAACAGATTGGTTAACTGCAACTTATAACCCTGTTAAGTTAAAAGCTGACAATTCAGTTTATAAAAAGAATCAGGAACACATCAGAATAGCCTATGACATTCCCGATTATAATTGGATTTTTATTGACCAGGGAAATATCGCATTTAACATTCCAGATGACGTTGCTTCAATTATCGTAGGACTTGAAAAGCTCATCTTTAAAAAGCATCCGGGTTTTGATGTGTCCAATGAGTTATTTTTAAAATGCACAATGGTCGCAGAGGAAATTCCTGTACAATTTTTAATTAATGAAGACACTTGTGTTATAACCATTGCATCAACATCAACTATTGATAGCAAATCTCAAAATATAATTAGCATAATAAATTTAGTGAAATGGTATGAATTAGAACAACAGAAAAAGTACCTTAAGTTGCTTAGGAGTCACATTCGTATTCCAAATACCTTGGAACAATTAAAAAAGGAGTTTCATTCTTTAACAATATAGGATGGTATATTGTAAAACCTTTCTTTTCGGATGACAATGTTTTTCTTTGAAAAAAACTCATCAACTGCTTTTGTTTCACCTGAAACCGTGCCATAGTCATCTAACATCAAGATTCCTCCTCTCACAATTTTTTCCCATAATAATTCTAAAATTATTTTTGTTGGCTCATAAACATCTACATCTATATGCAGTAAGGATATCTTAAGAGCGGGATTATTTCTTAGAAATTCTGGTAATGTTGTTTTAATGTCACCAGCAATTAATTCATAATTATTTATACCTTTTCTATCAATATGCTTCTCAAGCTCCGGTTTGCTTATCCCATACCCTCCAGCTTTCTCAAATTTCTTAACAAACTCTTTATCCTCATTCTTTGAAAGGTCATCTGGAAATTTCCCAAATGCATCGAAACCTATGACTTTTCGAGAAAAATTATGCTCAAACAATTCCCTGAAGGTTAATAATCTTATTAGTGAGGTCCCTTTATAAACACCAAATTCCAAAACCTCACCAGGTAGGCCTATTATTTGTTTATATATTTCTAAATGACTTACTAATTTTCCTATTCGCCCTTGTTCACTTGTCAGATAAAAGCCATTTTCATAGTCCCACTTTTTTGATAAGTCTACGGTATAATTATCCATATTAATATTTATTTATTATTATTATTAATTTGTTCTTGCATCATATTCATAATCTCCTCATCTTTATTAACATACTCTAACAAAGAAACATTATTACCATTATCACCAAACTTTTTATAAAGTTTTTGAACTATTTTGTAATCCTGTATTGTATCAATCGTTAGCCTTAACATTTTTGAATTGATTATGCTGTCTGGAGGATTTAGTTTAACTATCATAAATTGCTTTGGATTTTCATATACTCCAATAGTAACATGTTCATGCGTCTTTTTATCATCCAATCGCATCAATTGCTTGATTGCAAAGTAAGAAATGCTTTCAGCCCAAAAGCCAAAATGCGTTTGAATCACTGGCTTTTCATAAATAAAATAAGACATATAATCATGTTCGGGTTGCTTCTTTACCTCAGTTAATAAGTTTTTAAATTGCTCTACATCCAGGAAAGGATTATCTGCACAAATTCTGATGCAATGTGTGTAATTCTTTTCTTTTGCGATATTGTAAAATCTGGACAAGACATCATTTTCAGAGCCGCTGTATACTTCGATATTATTTCTGAATCCGTATTCTCTGATAACATTATTTTCATTATTTACTGAGGTTGCAATTGTAATTGGCAAATCTGTTACTTTCTCAACTTTTTTCACAATGATTTCAAGAATACTCTTGCCATTGTGAAATTCTCGCATAACCTTACCTGGCAATCGCGTTGAGCCCATTCTAGCCTGGATTATCACACCTGTTTTCATTGATCTTGAGATTTAAGGTAGTTTTTCAATGCTATTTCCAGCAAGTTTTCTTTTTCAAGTATAATTTCAACAAATTCTCTGAAAACTCCGTCTCCTCCACGCTTACTGCAAACATGAGAAACAATATTTTTTATGT
This sequence comes from Bacteroidales bacterium, assembly GCA_049975305.1. Lineage (GTDB taxonomy): Bacteria > Bacteroidota > Bacteroidia > Bacteroidales > ML635J-15 > JAQIBY01. The sequence continues at coordinate 5,778 of JBNGDT010000118.1, forward strand.
AAGCCGGAGCATCACTTGGACAAGCAGAAAAGCCAACATTACTTAGTAATTCTATATCGTTAATATCATCCCCGATATAGGCAATATTTTCCAATTCAAAACCCTCAGTTTTGCATAATTCTTTTATGCTATTCAACTTTGCTTTACAGGCTTTAAAATAATAGTCAAATTTTAACTTCTTCACTCTCCTGTCAACAACTTCTGTTGACTCGCCAGTAATAACTCCTGTTTTGAAACCAACAGATTTTAGCAAGGCAACACCACCGCCATCTTTGACATTAAACATTTTCCCTTCAGTACCATTATCGTGATATATCATACCACCATCGGTCCAAACGCCGTCAATATCCGTAAATACTATCATTAAATCAAGTTTTTAGGGTAAATAATTTCATTTTTCCCAATTTCATTTTTCACGACACGGCCGATTATTTCTTTTCTGTTATTCCATCCCCCGGACTTAGTAAATGCAAATCATTTTCTGAGATTATGTGACCGATATTCAGGTGCTTGTTTGTTGCACAGGATCGTTCGAGCTTAAGTCTGGTATTTTCCACACCGGGAGATACGAATATCTCCTTTTTTCCCAATGATTTTTCAAATATACGTATATCCCTTACCATTCGTTTGACCCCATCAGGACCAAGAGAACATTTTTGATCAGTCCCTTTCATATTTCTATCAATGGTTATGTGTTTTTCTAATATCTCTGCACCCATTGCCACGGCTGCGAGAGGTGTTGATATTCCAATTGTGTGATCTGAAAAACCAATTTTAAAATTTTTATAATTTTCTTTTAAATAAGTAATGGAATTTAAATTGACATTCTCTGGTTTTGTTGGATATTCTGAAGTGCAATGCAAAATGGAAATGTCTGAATGAATATAACTTATGGTTTCCAATGCCTGATCAAGTTCTTTTTTACCTGCCATTCCTGTTGATAAAATCATGGGGATCTTGGTTTCAGCAAGTGCTTGTAGCAAAGGTATGTTTGTAAGGTCTCTGCTGGCAACTTTTAAAAAATCAGGAGTGAATAGTTTTAAGATACTCAGGTTTGTTGGAGCACAAAGAGTTTCAATAAAGTCAATCCCTTTTTTTTTGGCATATTTATAAACTTCATAGTGTTGTTCGTCAGTTAATTCAAGATACTTACGATGTTCACCATAAGTCTTTCCGAATGAATTATTATTGAGATATGGCTTTTTCATTTGTGACTCTGAGAGTTCATATTCCAGATCACGTTTTGTCAACTTGACCGCATCCATTGGACGTATTTTCGTGTTAAATAGTGGTTCCTCTATCGGGCGGGTTGCTAATTCAATTATTAGTTTTGCAATATCAACAGAACCATTGTGATTTTGTCCAATTTCACCAATAATATATGTTTTATTCATAAAATAAATTTTAATTATTAATCAAAAATAGTTAATTTTATCAATAGTTTATAAATAAAAAAAATTATATGCGTCAAATCATATTACTTTTAATTTTATTTGCTTTGAAATTTAATGTAGTTGAAGCACAGATGGTTTTTACATTTCCACAAAATGATGCAATTATTTCAGATACATCAATCACATTTTCTTGGTTAAATGATAATCAAACAAATTTATATGTTGCTGAAGATTCATTATTCAACACTTTAATTGTAAGTCAAAACAATATATTATCGAATCATTATTTTGTTAATGGTCTTAACTATAATCAAAAGTATTTTGCAAAAATCGTATGTACAACAACAAATAGTTCAGAAATAATATCTTTTTATATTAAAGCAATGAGTGATTACTCAATAAAATATTGGTTTATTGCAAACTCTATTAATGATACTACACTTGGTTTAGTCAACTCTTGGTCAGATTCAATTCAAAATTATATTGTAAATCAATCAAATAGTACAAACAAGCCACAAATAATAATAAACAATTCATTGATTAATAATAATAATACCATTGCTTTTAATGGTGATGATTTCTTAACAGGATATGATAGTTTTGATATAGGGCATAAATCACAAACAATTATTATTTTTGGCAAAGTTACACAAAACTCCGGTTATTTTCTCGCAAAAGGACCATATGCAACAACAAATTCTTACGCACTTGGTATTTTTGGTAATGGTAAAATCGCATATTTGTATTTAGATGAGAATAATTGCACGATATCTGGTAATTATTCTAAAGGTAGTTTTGACATTATTACAGCAATAACAGACAGGCAAGAAACTCTAAATGTTTTAGCTGTTAATAATATTAACCTTTCATCAAATAATAATATTTCTAACTCAACTTATAATCATAATAATATTTCAAACTTTGAAATAGGAAAGTCTTCTTCATATTATCTAAATGGTGAAATTGCAGAAATTATAGCTTTGGATACTGTACTTGCGGATCAAGGATTAGATACAATATATAGTTACTTGAGATATAAGTATGTTCCCCCTGTTAATTTACAAGATAGCCTAATTATTGATTATGGTTTTCAAGATACAA
>JBNGDT010000119.1:0-8198 GCA_049975305.1 Bacteroidales bacterium
GCAAAAATATACCCGTAAGATCCCAGAATTTCCGGGATTTGACGGAGTTGTTCCGCATCGAACAAGGTGCCGATTCTGTTGATAATTTTGCCGGCGGTTTTCATGCTTTGTGCCCTGAAAAACACCCATGCAAAACTCACCAGGTTAAAAGTTAGAAATACAGAAAGAAAGTGGGCAGAAAAGCTTTTCTTTTTCGGGGTTCGTCCAACAATTTGTATCCACAATTTATGGATTGCCAGCCCGATGCCATGCAGTCCGCCCCAGATAACAAAACGCCAGGCAGCACCGTGCCACAATCCGCCCAGCAACATGGTTATCATCAGGTTGATGTAGGTCCGGGTTTTGCCTTTGCGGTTGCCGCCCAGGGGAATGTACAGGTAATCACGCAGCCACGATGACAATGAAATATGCCATCGCCGCCAGAAATCCGTGATGCTCTCGGCTTTGTACGGTGAATTAAAGTTAAGCGGAAGCCTGAATCCCAGCAACAAAGCTACCCCAATGGCAATATCCGTATATCTGAAAAATCACAATAAATTTGCAAGCCGTATCCATACACGCCCAGTAAATTTTCAAAACCTGTGTACAGTTCAGGATTGGCAAACACGCGGTCCACAAAATTGATGGAAATAAAATCCGATATGACCATTTTCTTGATCAGCCCATTGAGTATTAAAAACAGGGCTTTGCCAAATGCCTGTTTTGAAAGTTGATATTTTGTGTACAATTGTGGAATAAAATCCGCTGCCCGGACAATCGGACCAGCCACAAGCTGGGGGAAAAAAGAGACGTAAAAGCCGAAATCCACGATGTTTTTTACCGGTTTGGTTTTCCCGCGATATACATCCACAGAATAGCTGATGGTCTGAAAGGTAAAAAACGATATCCCTACAGGTAAAATGATGGAAGATGCATCAAAACTGGTGCCGGCAAGTTGATTTGTCCAGTAAGCCAGCAGGTCTATCACCTCATAATCAGTACTGAACACATCGTTGATGGTTTCTACCAGCAGATAGGCATACTTGAAATAAGCCAAAAGCCCCAGGTTCACAAACACGGACAATCCGACAAACAGCTTTTTCTTCCATTTCTCAGGCGATGAATATATCAATTGCCCGAGGGTATAATCCACAATGGTAGAAAATATGAGTATGATAAAAAAGTGACCACCGGATTTCCAGTAAAAAAACAGGCTGAACAGAAACAAGTAAGTGTTGCGCAGGACATTTTTTTTTACACCACGACATAAAACAACAGCAACAAAGCAAAAAACACCCAAAAATACATGTGGGTAAAAATCATGGGTTCCCGCGGATCGTAACAGAAAAAGTTTTTTATGAAATCCATTGTAATTATTCAGTCATTGTGAAATTCATCTTAGCTATTGCCAATGAATAAGTTTTTCCTAACAGGCTGAAAGCCTGAAAGAGCAGAACCTGGGACAACGGCCCAAGTTTTGCAAGCACTGCCGGCTCATGCAGGCTGTAGGCCTGGGATAATTTATTCATCAAAAAAGAATTTTTCCTCAAATTCAATAATATTGTATTTTTTCATAAATTCCATCACTTCTTCCCTAAATGTTTTCTTTTTGTGATGAGCTTGTTGATTTGCAATATATGTTTTCACAATTTCAACTTTTGAACTGCTTACTGAAAATGCAGCGTATCCAATTTGCCAGGTAAATTTGCTATTGAATGATTTTTGCTTTACCCATTTTGAAGATTGTTTTTTCACTTCTTCTACTACTTTTGCCAATGCATGATTTTTCGATAAACAAAATAAAATATGCACATGTTCTGATGCACCATTAATGATTATTGCAGGGCTATGATAATTCTTCAATGCGCCTGCCATATAAGCATACAGTTCCCCAGACCATTCTCGTTTAATGAAAGGATAATGTCTTTTTGTGCCGAATATTAAATGTACGTATAATTTTGCTAAGGACTGTCCCATATTTTATTTGTCTATTTGTTTTATCTAAGGCTTTCAGCCTTTCTTATATCTGTCTTTTTTTTTGCTTGGGACGCTGTCCCAAGTTAAATCTATCTAAGCCTTTCAGGCTTTGTGCCTAACCAGTCTGCAAATTAGCGATAATCTTTAAAGAAGACAATATTTTTAGGATTATATTTAATACTGTCTTTAACCTATCCTGTCAGGTCATCATAGAATTAAACGTAATAATGATTCCATTAGTAATTCATTTTTTGAATGATTAATTTCCATCCATCCAATTTTTTGTTTTGTTTTCAATATGCTGGTTGTATGCGCGCAGAAATGCGTTAAACATCAGGTTGGCCTGCAGCGTGTATCCTTTTTTGTTAAAATGCAATTTATCATGCGCTGTAAGCCCTGCCCGGTACCACGACATGATGGCATTCAGCTCGCCCATGATATCGTAAAAATCCCACACCATAAACTGTTTTTCCCCGCCCAGTTTCAGTATCACGTCCGAAGCTTTTTCAGTGCTGTAATTCAGGTATTTACGATAACGGTAATTGTCTCCCGGTGTTACCCACAAAACAGCAGCATCGGGAGCCACCCGTTGCAAACGTGTTAATAATTGACGGCAGTTATTTTCAAATACCTCTGCATCAAATTTGCTTGTATAGGCATCGTTGGTTCCCAAAGAGATGATGATGAGATCAGGTGCAATGCAGGAGATTTCTTTTTCCAGCAGAGGGCAACGCAGCCAGGATTCCGTTTTGGCCCCATTGACACCTACAGAATGATACACAATGCCGGGATCATCGTTCATAAATTGAAATCCCCTGAACACAAATTCGCCCGACACTCCCTGTTTTGAAATCAATATTTCCATGCTATCCAGAGGGCTGTCAAAGCGGAATTCAGAAAAACCGGAATCGGGCCTATGCTGTAAGGTGTAGGTTAAGCTTGAATTTTCAGGCGTGATTTGCCAGGTGGCTGTATCCATATTATGAAACACGCGTAAGGTGTTGTATGAATATGTCAGGGAATTGTCTTCTTTAAAGTTGATGCGGATACCGGCTTTTTGGTCTGTTGTAGCTACCAGGTATCCGGCCAGCCCCAGGGGACAGATTTGTTCTTTTTCCACATTTTTGCACGATTCCCAATTGCCGGTGTATGATACTGAAAAATTCCATGGGTTGTTTGATTGAGCCATTTTTACCGGGAACACAAAGCCCCTGCCACCATTCAGCCCCCATGCCATTTCCTGAAATCGTTTACGCAGGTGCCCCGACACATAATCTGCCTGGATATGCGAATCACCGATGTGCAGAATGTTGATTTTGCCTTTTCCCTGTAAAATCAGCCTGTCAAGTTTGCTGAAAAACAATTCCGCCTGCTGATGGTCATTTAGAATGAGACCATTGTCATCATAGGAGATAAACTCAAACTTTTCAACCTCAAAAGGATTAAGCTGAGCAATCAGCCTGACAGGCAAAAGCAAAACCAATGCCAGCAAACAAATAATGAGATTGTTTATGTTATTCTTTGTCTTCACCGGGTTGATTTTTTTCTTTCCTGTAATTGTGATATTCCAGCATGATGGCATTGTATAGCATGTTGCTGATGATGCGTGCCCCTTCCAGGTTAAAATGGGTAAAATCTTTTTTGGCAAGCGGCGGCTCAGCCCAAACCCAGCTGGGCATGGAATTTTCTCCGCCCATGGCTTCATACATATCCCAAAAAACCACATCGGCACGCATGGCGGCATTTTTCTGTGCATTACGGATTTTTTCAATGCAATCGTAACTAACATATTTTGTGCCCTTTTTGGTTGACATGTCAGAAATGCCAATTACAACAATAGCCATGTCTGGATTCAGCCTTTTTAGCAGCGTAAGTTGATGATATACCCAGTTTTCGTAATATGAAAAATCTTCCCTGTCTTTTTGCACGATGTTGACACCAAATTGAAACAGGATGAGCTTGGTATTCATTTGCCTGAACCATGATTTAAGGTGAGATGAGGATGTTTTTGAAAATACGGTGCCTGCATTTCCCCTCAACGGCAAATTGTCAATGATAACACCATTGCTGCTTTCAAGTGAAATGGCATACACATCAGGGCTGTCATAACCGGTCATCTGAACTGAAAACTCATTGACAAGCGAATCGCAGAGCACAAAAGACTGAATGCCCTTAGCAGGACTGAGGCTGTCTGTTTTGATGACCGTGTCATTGTTGTCTTTTATGGTAATCCTGACGGGGGCATTCAAATTTCCGTAATAAAGAATGGCATTGTCCCAGCGCTGTGCATTTCTGTAGCCCTGAAATGAATTTTCAACTGTAAAAGAAGCTTCATGCAATACAGAATCGTTAGGAATGCTGTCATTCCAGGGAGGGGCATAACGAAAAACGGCCATGGCCGGTCCATAATTTTTGTGAGTGATAAGGGTATCTTTTTTTCCGAACAAGGTATGTCGTTTCCATGCATCTGAAGGATTGACAAACCATGATAACTTTTGAGCCACGGGTTTGACAGCAAGGTATCCCGGGCCGTTACCACCAAAACTTTGCTGTAAGCGTTGACGCAAAAAACCGGAAATACGATCGGTTTCAATTTGAGAATCACCATAATGCATTATGCGTATAGGATGAGAATTTCGGTCAGATATTTCAAGGTTTTTGAAAAAATCATAAAGATCTTGTTGTCCGGTGGATGTATATTCTAGGGGATATTCAGATGCAGCAAGTATTTCAGCATCCGCCCTAACCGTATCAGCAATAGCAGAAGTATCAGCGCGGGTGGTATCTACTTTCAATTGCCTTCTGATGATGTTGTCAATGTTGGCATATTCGATTTTTTTAGGGTGAAAAAATTCCCTTAACGATGGAAATGTCAATTCCACTGATCCAATTTTTATGCCCTCTTTCGGGAAAAAATAAGCAATCACAGCAAGCATGATAAGCACGGCAAAAAGAAAACCCAGTATGTGTTTTGGTTTTATCATTTGCTGCTCCGCTGTTTTTTGATTTTGAGTTTTTGTCCCGGCCTGAGGTCATGAGGATTGATGTTGTTCCACCTCAAAATATCCTGGTCGCTGATGCCAGGGTGTTTTTTAGCGATTTGCCATGGATTGTCTCCCCGTTTTACCGTGTATAAAATGTACGTGCCGTGTTTTAGGTTTTCTGTTATGCTCTGTTTTTGTGATGTTTTACTGACTATTTCGCCTTCACCTGCCTGTTTTTCTGTAAAACTCATCGTTTCAAGTGCGGTATAGTGGTTTTTTTTGTCTTTAGGGACATACACCACAATGGTTTGTCCTGCCCGGATAAAATTACCACGGATGTTATTCCAATACCGGATGCTGGCAGCGGGAGTGTCAAACCATTCGGAGAGAAAACCAATGTTATCGCCGCTTTTGATAGTGTAATTGACCGGGACATAATCATCCCCGGGCATGTTTTTTTTCTGTGTCCCATTTGCCAGGTTATCTTCCGGCTTCGGCCTGCTGAAATAAAAGCTGTCGCGATAATGATACATGCTGTCTTCGTTGGTCATAAAAACTTCTGTCATACCCTGGGGAAGATACAGCGGCAATTTGTTGTCTGGCGTAGCAGGCACTATGGATTGTGGGTATCCCGGATTGAATTTTTCCAGTGATTTTTCATCAATGCCGGTTAAAGCAGATACCTGGCCAAAGTGCAACTTATGTCGGACCAACACGGTATCTTTTGGTGCCTCAATCTTTAGGGATGCCGCTTCAACTCCAAATTTACCGGGGTTCTCAATGATAATGGCCATGGCTGTAAAAGCATGGTAAATGTCAGCTTGCAGCATTGGGAGCTTTTTAAAGACAGCTTCCAGGTCACCGGGATTATCTGTGTTTTTCATGGCCTTGTTTACAGCACACGGCCCACAACTCCAAGCTGCAATGGCCAATGGCCACTGTTCATATTGCCGGTAAAAAGCCTTAAGCATTTTTGCAGCGGCTATGGTTGATCGTGATGTTTCCCGTCTTTCATCCAGGTATTCAGTTACCCTGAGATTATAAAGCCTGGCGGTGCTGCATTTGAATTGCCATAAACCAACAGCTCCTGTAGCAGAAACATAATTCAGATATTGTTATATCTGTTTGAGCAAAGTTTTCATGTTTACTTTTTCATTTACAATGTCAAAAATCTGTTCTGCGGGCACCCGCTCCTGTTGCATGCTGTCACGTTCGCGTAATGTCACGGTGTTGTCTTCAAGGCTCTGGTGGTCCACAGTGATACAGTAAGGCGTACCAATTGCATCCTGACGGCGGTATCTGCGTCCTATGCTGTCCTTTTCTTCGTAATAGCAGTTGAAATCATATTTGAGTTCATCCATGATTTTACGTGCAATTTGGGGCAAGCCGTCTTTCTTTACCAGTGGCAATACAGCTACCTTGTATGGAGCCAACGGAGCCGGTATTTTCATGACAATGCGGGTCTCTTTTTCAAGTTTCTCTTCTGTATAAGCTGCGGAAAGCACCATAAGGAAAGTGCGGTCGAGGCCAATGGAAGTTTCCACGACATAAGGCACATAGCTTTCTCCCCGTTCATTGTCATAATACTGGATTTTCTTTCCGGACATTTCCTGATGCCTGCTTAAATCAAAATCAGTACGTGAGTGCACGCCTTCCAATTCCTTAAACCCAAACGGAAAATCAAATTCAATATCATAAGCTGCCGAAGCATAGTGGGCAAGTTTATCGTGCTCGTGCAATCTGAACAATGCCTCATCGAAACCCAGGGCTTTGTGCCAGTTCATGCGTTTATCACGCCAGTAATGAAGCCATTCTTTTTCAGTGCCGGGCTGAACAAAATACTGCATTTCCATCTGTTCAAATTCGCGCATGCGGAAAATAAACTGGCGGGCAACGATTTCGTTTCTGAAGGCTTTCCCGATTTGGGCTATGCCAAAAGGCAGGTTTTGACGACCTGTTTTCTGCACATTGAGGTAATTCACAAAAATCCCCTGTGCAGTTTCGGGACGCAGGTATATTTTAGCACCATCAGCAGCCCCCAGCCTGGTATCAAACATGAGGTTAAATTGCCGAACATCCGTCCAGTTACGTGAACCGGATACAGGGTCAGCTATTTCTTCATCCAGAATGATTTGTTTGAGTTCATTGAGGTTTTCGGATTTCAAAGCTTCGACAAAACGTAAGTGAAGTTTTTCAATTTTTTCCATGTATTTTACAACACGGGGATATGTGCTGACAAATTTTTCTTCATCAAAATCATCGCCGAAACGCTTTCTGGCTTTGTTGATTTCTATATCTACCTTTTTTTGGATTTTGTAAAGATGGTCTTCGATAAGCTCATCAGCACGGTAGCGTTTTTTTGAGTCTTTGTTGTCTATTAGTGGGTCGTTAAAGGCGTCCACATGTCCGGAGGCTTTCCATACCTTGGGGTGCATAAATATAGCAGAATCCAGCCCAACAATGTTTTCCTGCATCTTTACCATGGCATCCCACCAATATTGTTTGATGTTGTTTTTCAATTCTACGCCGATTTGGCCATAATCGTACACCGCACTTAGTCCATCATATATTTCACTTGAAGGAAAAATAAAGCCGTATTCTTTGGCATGTGAAATGATTTTACTAAAATTGTCTTGAGCCATCCTATATATATTCAATTTTAGTGGCAAAGTTAACATAATGGATTAAATTTCATAATTTTCATTTTTTCAAATATCATGACAAGGAATATCCATTTATACATCAACTCCCCCATTGATGAATTTATAATGATTTCGGAATGCAATCCAAAATATTATATATATTTTTTGGATTTGTTTCCGGAATTATGAATATTTATTTAGAATATAAAAATGGTTTAACTATATTATGTACATAAAATGATATGATTTTAAGGGCATTACAAAAAGTCATCGAAGGCAAACTGTTTAAAGGGAAAGCAATTGTTATTCTGGGACCTCGCCAGGTCGGGAAAACAACACTTTTAAATCAACTTATTTCTGCCATCGGCAAAGAATATATATTGTTTAATTGTGATGATCCGGAAGTGAGAATATCACTAACTAATGCAAACACCAAAGAACTTGAGTTATTGATTGGAAATAAAAACTTGTCCTGATAGATGAAGCACAACGTATTAAAAATACCGGGCTTACTCTAAAACTTATAGTAGACAATTTTAAAGATGTTCAATTAATTGTTACTTGTCAAGTTTCACAAGGTTGTTATGTAAAACAATCTTGCTTTGTTTTAATTTTT